>DATMMM010000039.1:0-2448 GCA_035569735.1 Allostellaceae bacterium
GCCCGATCGGCTCGTTTATCACTACCGCCCCAGCGCCACCAACCTCGCGCCGGTGCTGGCCGCGATCCAGGCGCACGGTTTGGTCATTCGGGACATCATCAGCGAGGAAACCGATTTGGAAGCGATCTTTTTGCAGCTTACCGGAAGCGCCGGGCGCCACGGCTCATGATCCCGCTCATTCGCGTCGTCGTAACGCTCGCCCTGGCGCTGGTCGCGGGATGCGTCGCTTCCGGTCCTCCCGGTCCGCCCTCGCCGCCCGGCAGCGTCACGCCGGCGATCACCGAATCCAGCTTCATCGCGGGTGACGGCTCGGCCCTGCCGCTTAAAGCCTGGCTGCCGGACGGGAAGCCGACGGCGGTGATCCTGGCGCTGCATGGCTTCAACGACTACTCCAATGCGTTCAAGGACTCCGGCGAGGACTGGGCGAAGCACGGCATCGCCACCTTCGCCTACGACCAGCGCGGTTTCGGGGCGGCTCCCGAGCACGGGGTCTGGGCCGGGGCACCCAGGCTCGCCATGGACGCCACGGAAGCCGTCAACGTGCTGCGCGTGCGCTACCCCGGCGTGCCGCTCTACCTTCTCGGCGAGAGCATGGGAGGCGCGGTGGCGGTGGTGGCGGAGACCGGGTTCGAGGGCACGCCGCCGCCGAAGGTGGACGGCCTGATCCTGGAGGGGCCGGCGGTGTGGGGCCGCACCACCATGACCATACCGGAGCGGATGGCCTTGTGGTTCGGCGACCGGCTTCTGCCGGGCATGAAACTCACGGGACGCGGGCTCGGCATCATGCCCTCCGACAATATCGAGATGCTGCGCGCCCTCGGTCGGGATCCCCTGGTGATCAAGGAGACGCGCGTCGACACCATCAAAGGCCTGGTCGATCTCATGGACGACGCGCTGGCGGCGGCGTCCGGCTTGCACACGCCGATGCTGTTCCTCTATGGCGACCACGACGAGATCATCCCGCGCGAGTCCACCCGCCGCTTCCTGGCGGCGCTGCCCGCCGGAGAGCCGCGCCGCATCGCCTTCTACCCGAAGGGCTATCACATGCTGCTGCGCGACCTCGAGGCGGGCGTGGTGCGCCGCGACGTCGAGGCCTGGGTCGCCAATCCCGCAATCGCGCTGCCCTCGGGCGCCGACCGCCACGCCCAGCAGATGCTGGCGGCGACGCGCTAGCTAAGGGTTAAGGGAGGCGATCGCGCGCACCATCTCCGCGAAATCGCGTGCGAAGCGGCGCGGGTCCATCAGAGGAGTATCCAGCAGACGCGGCCGCAGACCTCGGCGCAGCTCGGCGAGACGCGGACGGTCGGCTGCCAGCTCGGCGGCGAGCCGGACGTAGCCGTCCTCGTCCTCGGCGACGAGGTCCGAGAGCCCCGCGTTGCTGAGGTGGCTGAGCGAGTGGCGCCCCGCAAAGGTGCGGCCCGGAACCGTCACCACCGGCACGCCCATCCAGAGCGCTTCCAGCGTGGTGAGGCCGCCGCTGTAGGGCCGGCTATCGAGCGCGATATCGACGTCGTTGTAGCGGTTGAGCAGCTGCCAGTGCGGCGTCGAGCCCTCGATGGTGACGCGATCCTCGGCGATGCCGGCCTCCGCGAAACGCCGGCGCAGGCGCGTCGCCACCACGGGATCGCTCAGCTTCTTGTAGACGAGGATCAGCCGCGCGTCGGGAACCGCGTGCAGCACGCGCGCCCATGTCGCGACCGAGAGCGCGCCCGCCTTGCCGACATTGTGGAAGCCGCCGAAGGTGACGTAGCCGTTGCGCGCGGCCGGCAGCGGCCCCACCACGGGCGAATAGGGCGGCGGCTCGTAGCAGACGTAATCGTTGGGCATGCGGAGCACGCGCTCGGCATAGAAGCGCTCGTCCGCTTCGGGGATATGGTGGCGGTCGGCCAGGATGTAATCCATGGCGCCGACGCCGGTAGTGCCGACGTAACCGGCCCAGGTCACCTGCACGGGCGCGCCGCGCCGGGCAAAAACGCGCAGCCGATTGCCCTTGGTGTGTCCCGCAAGATCGAACAGCACGTCAACGCCATCCGCTCTGATCGCCATCAGCAGACGGTCGTCGGAGAGCGCCCGCACGTCGCGCCAAAGGTTCACGTGCCGCTTGATGTCGACCGAGAGATCGTCGGGGCGCGGCGTGGTCGAGTAGACGAGCGTGGTGAACTGCCGCCGATCGAGGTTGCGCAGCAATCCGCACACGAAATATCCGACCGGCGCCCGGCAGAGATCGGGCGAAACGAAACCCACCCGGATGGGCTCGCCGGGATTGCGCGGGCGGGGTGCCAGCACGGGTGCGGGCTTCGGCGAGTACCGCTCGTCCCAACCGCGGCTCAACTCCAGGAGTTTTTCCGGTGTCACCGTGGGCCGGTACTGCTCGTTCATGAGCCGGTTGCAGTAGGCCTGGGAATAGCCGGGATCCCTGCGGATCGCCTCCTCATAGGCCTCGACGCT
>DATMMM010000040.1:0-14538 GCA_035569735.1 Allostellaceae bacterium
GCGCGCGACATCACCGTGGTCGAGAACACGCCGATCGATTACCTCGACTTCGCCTCTCCGGAGTCCGGGCTCGGCGGCAAGATCGGGCTCGACGCCACAACGAAGCTGCCGCCGGAGACCAAGCGAGACTGGGGTCGCAAGATCCGCATGAGCGACGAGGTCATCAAGGCGGTGAGCGAGAAGTGGCCCCGCCTCGGCCTGCCGGGCACGGGCAAGCCGATCTGGAAATAGGCCGATCGACGCGCCTCGCGGGCACCCCCTTCACCATCGGGGTCCGGCTTCCTAGATCGGGAGAGGCATGCTAAGAGGCCTGCCCCTCTGCCCCGCCGGAGTCTCCGATGGCCGCTGCTCGCGACGATGCACTCGACATACTGACCGCGCTCATCGCCAAGGCGAAGGCACGCGGCGCCGATGCCGCCGACGCCGTGCTGTTCGAGGGCGCGTCGATCTCCCATGCGCGCCGCCTCGGCAAGGTCGAGAAGCTCGAGCGCTCGGAGGGCTACGATCTGGGCCTGCGCGTGTTTTTCGGCAAGCGCCAGGCGACCGTCTCCTCGAACGACCGGAGCGCCGCGGCACTCGACGAGCTCGCGGAGCGGGCGATCACGATGGCGCGGGTGGTGCCGGAGGATCCCTATTGCGGCATCGCGGCACCCGAGGAGCTCGCGCGCGACATTCCGAAGCTCGATATCTGCGATCCCGCGGAGCCCGCGCCGGAGACGCTGATCGAGCGCGCCGCCGCCGCCGAGGAGGCGGCGCGCGCGGTCAAGGGTGTGACCAATTCCGAAGGCGCCGAGGCGGGCTGGGGCCGCTCCAAGGTGGTGCTCGCGGCCTCCAATGGCTTCACTGGCAGCTATGAGACCTCGGGCCAAGGTGTGAGCGTCGCGGTCGTCGCCGGGAACGGCACCGGGATGGAGCGCGACTACGATTTCGCGAGCGCGGTCTATGGCGTGGACCTCGAGGACGCCGCCGCCGTTGGCCGGCGCGCCGGCGAGCGCGCGGTCAAACGCCTGAAGCCGCGCAAGGTCCCCTCGCAAAAGGTTCCGGTGGTGTTCGATCCGCGCGTCGCGCGCGGGCTACTGGGCCACCTGACCGGCGCCATCAGCGGACCCTCGATTGCGCGCGGCACCAGTTTCTTGAAGGACAAACTCGGGCAGCCGATCTTCGCCAAGGGCGTCGCCGTGCGCGAGGATCCGCATCGCCAGCGCGGCTTGCGCTCCAAGCCCTTCGACGGCGAAGGCATCGCCAACCGGAGCCGCGCGATCGTCGAGGACGGCGTGCTCACGACCTGGCTCTTGGACCTCGCCTCGGCGCGCCAGCTCGGCCTCAAGAGCACGGGTCACGCCGCCCGCGGCACCGGCTCGCCGCCAGGCCCCTCGCCCACCAATTTCTGGCTCGAGCCCGGCACGCTGTCGCCTCAGGCTCTGATGGCGGATATCGCCGAGGGATTCTATGTCACCGAACTGATGGGCATGGGCGTCAACGGCATCACCGGCGATTACAGCCGCGGCGCCGCCGGCTATTGGATCGAGCGAGGCGCGCTCGCCTATCCCGTGAGCGAGGTCACCATCGCCGGCAACCTCAAGGACATGTTCATGCGGCTCACCCCCGCCTCGGACCTCGAGTTCAAGACCGGCTTCGACGCGCCCACGGTGCGGATCGAGGGTCTGACGGTGGCAGGCACCTGACTCGTGCTAGACTTGGGGGTGTCTGGAGGGTGCTAAACTAGGTGAGTGCCGAGGCCGATCCGCGCGCGTTGCGCGCCTCCGAGCCGGTAGCCGCGCCGCGCCTGGCGCGCGCTCGGGAGGCGCTGAGCCACGACACGCTGCCGCTGCTCCGCCGCCTGGCGCGGGAGTTCCTGCGCCCGCAAGCGATGCCGATCGCGCTGGCGCTGGTCGCCATGGTCTTGGTCGCGGCGGCGACCGCGGCGAACGCCTGGCTCATGGAGCCGCTCCTCGACAAGATCTTCGTGGGACGCGAGGTCGGGCTGCTCTGGGTGGTCGCCGCGGCGGTGCTGGGGATCGCCGTCGTCAAGGGCGCCGCCGGTTATGCCCAATCGATCCTGATGTACCGCGTGGGCCAGCGCGTGGTCGCCGATATCCAGCGCGCCCTGTTCCGGCGCGTCATCGGCGCGGATCTGGCGTTCTTTCAGGCCAATCCCACCGGCACTCTGATCTCGCGTTTTGTGAGCGACGCGGGGCTGCTGCGCAACGCATCGGCGAACGTCCTGGTCGGCATCGGCAAGGACGCCATTACCGTCGTGTTCCTGGTGGTTTTGATGTTCTGTCAGGACTGGGCAATGGCGCTCGCCTCCTTCGTGCTGTTTCCGGTCGCGGTCCGGCCGATCGCGACCGTCGGCCGCCGGATGCGCCGCGCCACCATCAACACGCAGCACGAAATCGGGCAATTCACCACGCTGCTCGACCAGACCTTTCAGGGCGCGCGCCATGTCAAGGCCTACGGGATGGAAGCTTACGAGACCTCGCGCGCCGATAGCCTGATCGAGAGCGTGAACCGGCTGTTGAACCGCGCCGCGCGGATCCGCTCGGCGACTTCGCCGATGATGGAGACGTTGGGCGGCATCGCCGTCTCGGCGGTGATCCTCTACGGCGGCTACCAGGTGATCGAGGGGACGCGCACCGCGGGCACGTTCTTCTCCTTCATCACGGCGCTGCTGCTCGCCTACCAGCCGATGAAAACCCTCGCCAACC
Organism: Allostellaceae bacterium; assembly: GCA_035569735.1. GTDB lineage: Bacteria > Pseudomonadota > Alphaproteobacteria > ATCC43930 > CGMCC-115725 > DASZHJ01. The sequence continues at coordinate 2,709 of DATMMM010000040.1, forward strand.
TGACCGCCAATCTGCAGGAGGGGCTGGCGGCGGCGCACCGGATCTTCACGGTGCTCGACATCGAGCCGCAGATCCGCGACGCGCCGGGCGCGCTGCCGCTGGCGATCGCCGGCGGAGAGATCCACTTCGAAGCCGTGCGCTTCACCTATCCGAACGGCGGACCGGCCCTCAACGGCATCGACTTGGTGGTACCGGCGGGCAAGACCGTGGCTTTGGTCGGCGCTTCCGGCGCGGGCAAATCGACGGTGCTCAATCTGATCCCGCGCTTCTACGACACCGGCTCCGGCCGCGTCTCGATCGACGGCACGGACGTGCGCCGGGTCACGCTGGCCTCGCTGCGCGGCGCCATCGCGCTGGTGAGCCAGGAGGTGAGCCTGTTCGACGACACGGTCCGCGGCAATATCGCCTACGGCCGCTTCGGCGCCTCCGAGCCCGAGATCGTGGCGGCGGCGAAGGCGGCCGCGGCCGACGATTTCATCCGCGCGCTCCCGCAAGGCTACGACACGCTGGTGGGCGAGCAGGGCACCAAGCTATCCGGCGGCCAGCGCCAGCGCGTGGCGATCGCCCGCGCCATGCTCAAGAACGCGCCGATCCTGCTGCTCGACGAGGCGACCTCGGCGCTCGACACGGAGTCCGAGCGCCAGGTGCAGGCGGCGCTCAAGACCCTGATGCGCGGTCGCACCACGCTCGTCATCGCGCATCGCCTCTCGACCGTGCTGGACGCCGATTTGATCTACGTCGTCGATGCCGGCCGGATCGTCGAATCCGGGACCCACGCCGAGCTCATCGCGCGCGGCGGCGTCTATCAGCGGCTCTATGCCCTGCAATTCGCCGACCAGCCGGCACCGGCGGAGATTGGCGGCGCGCGCGCGCTCGGGAGCTGAGATGGAACTCGGCAAGCGGCTGCTGCGCGCGGAGGCGACGCGGCGAGCGCTCTCCTGGTTCACCTATCTCTATATGCGCGTGGTCTATGCCACCACGCGCTGGACCGTAGTCGGCGAGGAGCATCCGGTCCGGCTCGGGACCCAGGACCTGCCGTGCATCGCCGCCTTCTGGCACGGCCGCATGCTCATGCTGCCGATGGAGCTGCGGCGGCTCGTGCGCGCGCATGGCCGCGAGCATCCGCCGCCGGTCCACATGCTGATCTCCGGGCATGGCGACGGCCGCGCGATCTCCGACGTCATCCGCTACACCGAGATCAAGACGGTCGAGGGCTCGACCAACCAGGGCGGCTCGCGGGCGCTGCGCACGCTGGTGCAGTATCTGCAGAAGGGCGAGTATGTCGGCATCACGCCCGACGGACCGAACGGGCCCGCCATGCGCGCGACCACGGGCGTGATCGCAATCGCGCGGCTCGGGAACGCGCCGATCATGCCCTGCACCTACGCCACCAGCCGGCGCCGCATCCTCGACAGCTGGGACCGGTTCCACCTGCCGCTGCCGTTCGGCCGCGGCATCTTCATCTGGGGCGAGCCGATCCACATCCCCGCCGAGCTCAGCGAGACCGAGATGGAGACGTGGCGCGCTCGTCTCGAGGAGCGCATGAACGCGCTCACCGCGGAAGCCGACCGCCGCGTGGGCCAAGAGGCGATCGCGCCGGGCACGCTCACGCGGCGGGAATGGAGCCTGCGCCGGCGCACCGCCCGCACCGGCGGACGCGCATGAGCCTGATCCCGGTCTACCGCGGCCTCACCGCCGTGCTCGGGCCCGCCGTGCGGCTCTACCTCGGACACCGGCTCCGCCAGGGCAAGGAGGACGCGCTGCGCTTCCCCGAGCGCGAGGGACGCGCAAGCCGTGTCCGGCCGCCGGGCCCGCTGCTCTGGATCCACGCCGCGAGCATCGGCGAGGCGGTCTCGACCTTGGCGCTGATCGACCGGCTCGCGGGCGAGCGGCCCGCGCTCAACATGCTGGTCACCACCGGCACGGTGACATCGGCGCATCTGCTGGCGACGCGGCTCCCCACGGGCCACGCTTGGCATCAATATGTGCCGGTCGATCGGCCCGTCTACGTCCGCCGCTTCCTCGATCATTGGAAGCCGGAATTGGCACTCTGGATCGAATCGGAGCTGTGGCCGAACCTGATCGTTGAGACGCGCCGGCGCGGCATCCCGCTGCTGCTGGTGAACGGCCGCATGTCCATGAGCTCCTACCGGCGCTGGAGCCGCGTGCCCGCGCTGATCCGGCCGCTGCTGCAAGGCTTCGACCTCTGCTTGACGCAAGACGCGATCCAGGCCGAGCGCTTCGCCCGGCTGGGCGCGCCCAGAGCGCTGACCGTCGGCGACCTCAAATCGGCGGCGGCGCCGTTGCCGGTCGACGCGGTCGCCTTCGGAGCGCTCGAAGCGGCGATCGGCGGGCGTCCCCGCTGGCTCGCCGCCAGCACCCATGAGGGTGAGGAGGAGATGGCGGCGGAGGCGCACGCGCTGCTGCGTCGGCGCTTGCCGGGGCTCCTGACCCTGATCGCGCCGCGCCACCCCCTGCGCGGCGCCGAGATCGCCGGGCAGTTGGCGCGCCGAGGGCTGAAGGTCAGCCGCCGCTCCGAGAACGAGCCGATCGATCCGGAGACGGATATCTACCTCGCCGACACGCTGGGCGAGCTCGGCCTCTTCTACCGGATCGCCGGCGTCGCCTTTATCGGAGGATCGATGGGCGGCGTCGGCGGGCACAATCCGCTGGAGGCGGCGCTCCTTGATTGCGCGATCCTGCACGGCCCCGACATGGCCAATGCGGCGGCGATGGCGGAGGCGCTCCGCGCGGCCGGCGCCAGCGAGATCGTGGCCGACGCCGGAGCGCTTGCCCGCGCGCTGGAGCCGTTGCTGGCGGATCCCGCGGCGCGGACGCGCCGCGCCGCAGCGGCCGCGACCGTGGCGGCGCGGCAGCGCCACGTGCTCGATGCGGTGCTCGAGCGGCTGTCGCCTTGGCTCGACCGGCTGGAGCCCGATGCGGCGCTCTCCGCCTGAGTTCTGGGAGCGGCCGGGAGCGCTCCCGACGCTGCTGGCGCCGCTCGGCTGGGCCTATGGCGCGCTGGGCCGGCTCCGCCGGGCGGCGGCGACGCCGTGGCGAGCGCCGGTGCCCGTGCTCTGCGTCGGCAATCTCGTGGTCGGCGGCGCCGGCAAGACGCCGGTCGCAATGGATCTGGCCCAGCGCCTGCTCGCGCGCGGCGAGCGGCCGCACCTGCTGAGCCGCGGCTATGGCGGCGCGCTCGCCGGGCCGATCCAAGTGGATCAAGCTCGACACGGCTACCGCGAGGTCGGCGACGAGGCGCTGCTGCTCGCGCGGGTGGCGCCGACCTGGATCGCGCGCGACCGCGCTGCGGGCGCCAAGGCCGCGATCGCCGCCGGCGCCACGGTGCTCGTGCTGGACGACGGCTTCCAGAACCCGAGCCTCGTGCAGGATCTCAAATTCCTCGTGGTCGACGGGCTCTACGGCTTCGGCAACGGCCATGTGATGCCGGCCGGACCGTTGCGTGAGCCCGCGGCCCCGGGCCTGGCCCGCGCCGACGCGGTCGTGGTGATGGGCGAGGGCGAGCCTCGCTTTGCGGCGCCACCCGGCGCACCGCCGGTGCTGCACGCCCATTTGGTGTTGCGCGAGGGCGCTTCCGCGCTCCGGGGCGCATGCGTCGTTGCCTTCGCCGGCATCGGGCGGCCGCAAAAATTCTTCGAATTCCTGGACCGGCTCGGCACCAGCGTGGTGGCACGCCACGCCTTCGCGGACCACCAACCCTACAGCGCCGCCGCGCTTGAGCCGATCCTCGCGGAGGCCGCCCGCGCGGGCGCCCAGGTCCTCACCACTGAAAAGGACGCAGTCCGGATCCCCGCGGAGCTCCGAGACCGGATCGCGCCGGTGCCCGTCGCGGTCCGATGGGACGACAGCGCGATGCTCGACGCCCTCCTGGAGAAGCATGTTCCCCGTCAGGTGGCCCATGGCGACCCGACGCCCGCCCGATAGGCGGCTCCTCGACGCTCTCGAAGGCGGGGCCGCCTGGGTGCTCTTCGGCATTTTCCGGCTGTTGCCGCCGGAATGGGCCTCGGGCATCGCGGGCTCGCTCGCGCGCGTCCTCGGCCCGCGCCTCGCGATCAGCCGGCGCGCCCGCCAGAATCTGCGCCGAGCGCTGCCCGATCTCAGCGACGAGCGCGTGGAGCAAGCCCTCCGCGGCATGTGGGACAATCTGGGCCGGGTCGCGGCGGAATACGCCCATCTCGGCCAGTACCGGGTCTACGAGCCCGGCGGTCGGATCGAGATGGCGGGCGCCGAGAACATCCGCCGCTACGGCGCGACCGGCGAGCGCGCGATCTTTTTTTCCGGTCACTTCGGCAATTGGGAGGTGGCGACCCTCGCGGTGACCCAGGCCGGTCTCGGCGTCGCCGAGATCTACCGCCCCGCCAACAATCCCATTGTCGACGGCATCGTCAACCATGCGCGGAGCGTGGTCGGGAGCGAGCTGGTGCCCAAGGGCACGGTGGCGGCGCGGCGAGCGCGCGCGGCGCTCAAGCAGGGCCGGCACATCGCCCTGCTGGTCGATCAGAAGATGAACGACGGCATCCCCGTGCCGTTCTTCGGCCGCGACGCCATGACGGCGCCCGCGCTCGCCAAATTCGCGCTCCACTTCGGCTGCGCGGTGGTGCCCGTGCGGGTCGACCGCCTGCCGCGCGCGCGCTTCCGCATCACCGCCGAGCCGCCTCTCTCGTACCAGCGCACCGGCGACGCCCAGCGCGACACGCTGGCGCTGATGACCCAGGTGAACCAGGTGCTCGAGCGCTGGATCCGCGACAAACCCGACCACTGGTTCTGGCTGCACCGGCGATGGCCGGACTGAGCAGCGCTACTTCGGCATCGGGCCGGCCACCAATTGCGGATCGATCGCGGTCTGGTACCAGTTGACGCCCCAGTGGAGGTGCGCGCCGGTGACGCGGCCGGTGGCGCCGATGGTGCCGATCACGTCGTCTTGCTGAACGGCGTCGCCCACCGCCACGTCGAGCCTCGACATGTGCTGGTAGATGCTGGAGAGGCCATAGCCGTGGTCGATGATCACCGTGCCGCCGGTGAAATAGAGATCGGGCTCGGCGAGCGTCACCGTGCCGCCGGCCGCGGCTTTGATCGGCGTGCCCGCGGCCGCGGCGATGTCGACGCCGAGATGCGGCGCGCGCGGCTCGCCGTTGAGGATGCGCTGGCTGCCGTAGACGCCGCTGATCGGACCCGTCACCGGCCACTCCAGCGGCGTCTCGAAGGCGAGCTCGTCGCTGTCGGTCGCGCGCGCACCGCGGATCTTGGCGAGCTCGGCCTTGATGCGCGTCATCAGCGTCGAATCGGGCGTCACCATCAATGGCGGCAGCCCGTTGATGCGCTGCACATCGTAGTCGCGCGGCTCCAGCTTGATCTCTTGCGTGGTGCTGCGGCCATCCGGGAATATCGCCACCAGGCTCATGGTGGCGGGCGCGTCGCGGCCGAAGCCCAGGATGAACTTTCCGTCGGGGGCCACCCGGACCGGGTTGCCGTCGAGGGCCAAGCGGGTGCGGGGCGGCACCTCGCCGCGGGCGAAGCCGCCTTGGCTGAGCGCGCCCGCGAGCGTGATGGCGTCGTCGGCCCAAGCGGTGACCGCGGGTGTCGCAAGCGCGAGCAGCAGCGCCGCTGCCCGCAGGAGCCTCACAGCAGCTCGCCCTGCGGGGACTCGCCGGTCGGCTTCGGCTTCCGCTTGCGCGGGCCTTCGGCCACCACCTCGGCCTTGCCGTCGTGGAATTGCAGGCCGAGCCGGGCGCCCGGCGGGACCGCATCGGCAGAGACCACCACCCTGCCGTCGGGGCCCCAGACCAGGACGTAGCCGCGCGCCAGCACGTTCCGGATCGCCTGGCGATGGCTCTCGAGCCGGCCTTCGAGCGCATGGATGCGCTGCTGCTCGCGCTCGAGGCAACGGCGCACCGCATAGGCCAGGCGCTCGGGGAACGCCCCGAGCCGCTCGCCCGCCTGGCGGAGCTGCTGGCGGAGCGCCTCCGGCCGCACACGGTCGCCGAGCGCCGAGAGCCGGTCGCGCTTCACGCGCAAAAATTGCTGGAGCCCGTTGCTGAGCCGCTCCGCCCGGTCGTCGAGGCGCTGCGCCACCGCTTCCAGGAGCGAGCGCGGATCGGGCAACCCGCGCCCGAGGCCCAAGATCCGGAGACGCCGCTCGTCCAAGAGCCGCAGCATGGCGCCGGCCATCCGGCCGCCGGAATTGCCCACCTGCGCCATCAGCTCCAGGCGGACCGGCACCGCCATCTCCGCGGCCGCGGTCGGCGTGGGCGCGCGGCGGTCGCTCGCGTGGTCGATGAGCGTGGTGTCGGTCTCGTGCCCGACCGCGGAGATCAGCGGGATCCGCGAGGCCGCCGCCGCCCGCACCACGATCTCCTCGTTGAAGGGCATCAGGTCCTCGAGGCTGCCGCCGCCGCGGGCCACGATGAGGAGATCGGGCCGTGGTACCGGGCCGGTCTCGGGGAGCCGGTTGAAGCCTTCGATCGCCGCCGCCACCTGTTCCGCGGATCCCTCGCCCTGCACCGCCACCGGCCAGAGCAGCACGCGGCGTGGGAAGTGGTCGGCGAGGCGATGCAGGATGTCGCGGATCACCGCGCCCGTGGGCGAGGTCACCACGCCGATCACATCCGGCAGGTAGGGCAGCGGCCGCTTGCGCGCGGCGTCGAACAGCCCCTCGGCGGCGAGCCGCTTGCGGCGGTCCTCCAGCATCTTGAGGAGCGCGCCCACGCCCGCGAGCTCCATGCTCTCGATCACCAGCTGGTACTTGGAGCGGCTGGCATAGGTGGTGATCCGCCCGGTGCAGACCACCTCCAAGCCATCCTCGGGCTTGAGGCTCATGCGCTGGGCGGTCAGCCGCCAGATCACCGCGTCGAGCACGGCATCCGTGTCCTTCAAGCAGAGGTAGCAATGCCCGCTGCCATGGCGCTTGAAGCCGCTGACTTCGCCACGCACGCGCACGTAGGAGAAGCCCTCCTCCAGGCTGCGCTTCACCGCAGCCGAGAGCTCGCTGACGGTATATTCCGGCAGGTTGAGCCGCGAGGTGTCCACGGCGCCGTGATCGATGAGGATGCTTTCGGTCATTGGCTCTCATGATACAAGACCGCGAGAGAGGCGAAAACCGGGAGCCGGCAAGCGGGATGCGGATACTCGTCATCGGATCGGGCGGCCGCGAGCACGCGCTCTGCTGGGCGATCGCGGCCTCGCCGCTCTGCGAGCGGCTCTATGCCGCACCCGGCAATCCCGGCATCGCCGAGATCGCGACCTGCGTGCCGATCGGCGCCATGGATTTCGGCGGCCTCATCGCCTTTGCGCGCGCCGAGCGCATTGATTTCGTGGTGGTGGGACCGGAGGCGCCTCTGGTGGCCGGCCTCGTCGACCGGTTAGAGGCCGCGGGGATCGCGGCCTTCGGACCAAGCGCGCCAGCGGCGGCGCTCGAGGGCTCCAAGGGCTTCACCAAGGACCTCTGCGCGAAGTACGGCATCCCCACCGCGGCCTACCGGCGGTTCACGGATGCCGCCGCCGCCAAGGAATATGTCCGCGCGCGCGGCGCTCCGATCGTGGTGAAGGCGGACGGGCTTGCCGCCGGCAAGGGCGTCACCGTCGCCGCCAGCATCGAGGAGGCGCTCGCCGCCATCGATGCGGCGCTGGTCGGCAACCGGTTCGGCTCGGCCGGCGCCGAGATCGTGATCGAGGAATTCCTCGAGGGCGAGGAGGCCAGCATCTTCGCACTGGTGGACGGGCGCCATGCCCTGTTGCTCGCCTCGGCGCAGGATCACAAGCGGGTCGGCGACGGCGACACCGGCCCCAACACCGGCGGCATGGGCGCCTATTCGCCGGCGCCCTGCGTGACGCCCGAGATCGAGTCGGAAATCCGGCGCCGGATCATCGAGCCCACGGTCGAGGCGATGGCGCTGGAGGGTCGCGCCTTCAAGGGCGTGCTCTACGCCGGCCTGATGCTCACGGCCGATGGACCCAAGCTCATCGAGTACAACGTCCGCTTCGGCGACCCCGAATGCCAGGCGCTACTGCCGCGACTCAAGAGCGACCTGCTGCCGGCGCTGATCGCGGCGCGCGACGGCGTGCTCGGGGATTTCGACCTGCGCTGGCGCGAGGAGGCGGCGCTCTGCGTCGTGCTGGCCGCCCGCGGCTATCCCGACGATCCGCTCAAGGGCACGGAGATCCGCGGCCTCGACCGGGCGGCGCAAGAGCCGGGCGTCATCCTGTTCCAGGCGGGAACCATCAGGCGCCAAGCCGATCGGCTCATCGCCGACGGCGGGCGCGTCATCAATGTGGTGGGTTTGGGCAAGGACATCGCAGAGGCGCGTACGCGCGCCTATGCCGCCGTGGACCGGATCGATTGGCCGGAGGGATTCTGCCGCCGCGACATCGGCTGGCGCGCGTTGGCCCGGACGTAGTTCGGGGAGCGGAGCGCTTACTTCGAGGCCTGCGCGGCGGCCTCGCCGAGCTTGCGGACGAGGCCGACCAGGACCTCCGGATCGAACGGCTTGGGCAGCGTGGTGGAGGCGCCCAGCCTGGCCGCGATCTCGAGGAAATCGGTGTTTCCGATGCGGCCGCCGCCCGAAATCGCAATGATCGGCAGCTTGGGGTCCTGCTTGCGGATATCGATGATGGTCTGGATGCCCTCTTTCTCGGGCATGATGATGTCGGTGACGATCAAATCGGGCCGGGCGCGCTGAAAGGCGCGGAATCCCTCCTTGCCGTCCCCCGCCTGGACCACCTCGATGCCGGCGTCCTCGAGCAGCAGCGCGATCGTCTGCCGCACCGCCACATCGTCGTCGATGACCAACACTTGCATGGCCTGGCTCCAGTCGCTCCCGGCGACCCTATCGCCAATTCCCTAGCAATTCCTTCACGGGGGCTCCTGGGCGGAGGCCGGCCCCTCATGCGGCCGATAGAGATCGGCCAGCTGGAACGGCAGGATCCGGTCCGGCCGCGCCAGGGTCGCCGCCACGGCATCGCCGTCGACATAATGGAACCTCGCGCCCGCGGCCGCGACGACCAGGCTGCGGCTCCGGGCGCCGTGCAGGAAAGTCACTACCTCGGCCTTTGCGGCCGCGCGTTGGAAGCGCGCGAGTTGTTGCATCAGGATGACCTCCGACTTCGCGAGATGCGCGATGTCGGCGGCCACCGCTGAAACAGCGGTGCCGCGGAGGTGGCTGAAATCGACGGTGCCCAGCGCGACCCGCAGGGAGACCGCGCGGCAGTGCAGCCGCAGCGGGGCGATCACCTCCACGAGGCGCGACTTGAGCACGCCGGCGGGCACGTCGATGACCTCGACCACCAGGTATTGCTTCATCGGCTCCGGAATGGCGCCGATCTCGGCGGCGCAACGACGGCGCCGGGCGGCGGAGCACAGCGTCTCGAAATGAATGGGCATGGCGATGATCACGCGGCGCCCGTCTGCCGCCATCGCTTCGACTTCCTCTTTAACCCGGGCGATGGTGATGCTGTCGAGCCGCGCCGCGGCGTCGGAATCGCCCGCGACCGCGAGCGTGGCGTCGCTCATGGCGTCATCGCTGTCCAAGAGCTTCACCCGCGGCACGCAAAGGTATGTCGCGATGACGTTGCGCATCGGGTCCCACATCGGCCGAAACACGAAGTCGACCCCGGCCAACACGTTGGCGCGCGCGGCGTCGCTCTTCCGGGGCGGCGGCCAGTCGCGCTTGATCGGCACGAAACCGAGGTCCTTGTCCAAATCGCCGGCTGCCGCCTCTGCAGCGGGCGCCGGCGGCGCGGGCTCAAGCGGCGGCGCCAGCGGGCTGATCACCTCGGCGCCCTCGAACAGGGTTTCCATCGAGCCGACCGCTTGCAGGTCGACGCTGCCGTCGACGCGGCTGACGGCGGTCTTCACCTCCAGGTACTCCGCGGCGTCCTCACCCAGGAGGGTGCGCACGATCTCGTTGCCGATCAGGTAGCACTTGACGCGGGCCTCCAGCTCGCTCAAGCGCGCGAACACCGTGATGTAGCTGTCATTGCCCGAGGTGGCGTAGATGTCCCCCGGTCCAAGGTGCCGCTCGATCACATTGCGGGCGATACGGTCGGCGCGGTCGGCGACGTGCCGCCAGCTCGGACCTAAGCGCTCCTTCACGTGCTTCAACCCGATGATGTTGAGCCGGCTCGCGTGCAGCGAGGGCGCACGCTGGAGCATGCGGCGGATCTGGTCGACGAAGGCCGCTTCGTCGGCCTCGGCGCCGCCGGCCTTCCTCCAGGTCAGAGTCTTGCGCGGAGTCGCCACCGGTCGGGGTGCATGGGCCTTGTCATCACCCAAGAGAATCCGGCGGACCTTGCCGACGAGACCACGGTCGGCGGTGGTTTGCGTCGGCCGTGCGGGTGCTGCTCGGCTCGAGCTCATGCGTTAAGGCCCTATAACCAAACCGTCGCAGCTACCCTATTGGCGATTTATTAACGAGTGGAGAACGCCCCCAGGCAGGCGTGGCGTCCCCGCTAACTCACCGCAGCGCTTCGAAGAAGCGCCTCAGGAGCGCGGCCGCGCGCGCCTCGTCGATCCCACCATAGACCTCGGGCCGGTGATGGCAGGTGGGCTGGGAGAAAATGCGCGGTCCGTGCTCCACGCCGCCGCCCTTGGGGTCGCTAGCGCCAAAATAAAGGCGGCGGACGCGCGCGAAGGAAATCGCGGCGGCGCACATCGGACAGGGCTCCAGCGTCACGTAGAGATCGCAGTCGGTGAGTCGCGGCGCGCCTTGCCGCTCCGCCGCCGCGCGCAGGGCCAGCATCTCGGCATGAGCGGTGGGATCGCTAAGCTCCTCCACCCGGTTGCCGGCGCTCGCCAACGCCGCGCCGGTGCCGGCCTCGACCACCACCGCGCCCACCGGCACTTCGCCGCGCTCGCCCGCGCGCTCGGCCTCCGCAAGGGCGAGCGCCATGAAACCGGGTAGGCGGACCCCGCTCACGCGGCCCCGCCCCGCTCGGGCGCAAAGTGCTCGATGAGGATTTTCGGCGGGGCGACCGGCTTTCGCGTGGAAAGCCGGATGAACAAGCCGGTCTGCTCGGCGCGGGCGTGCACGGTCCCGCCGACCCGGAACTCCGCTCCGATGTGCCAGCGCGCGCCCGTCCTTCCGGCGGCCCAGATCCGGCCCACCACCTGGTCCTGCAGCCGCAGCGGATGCTCGTAGGTGATCCTGGTCTCCAACAGCACCGGCGCCACATCATCCGCCACGGCCTGGGCGAGCGGATAGACCTCCGCCATCATCGCAATGCGAAGGTCCTCAAGCCAGCGGACATAGACGATATTGCTGACAATCCCCGCGAAGTCGATGTCATAGGTCTTGATCTCGATCGCGCGCTCGACGATGCGGCTGGGATCGGTCGGAGGCTCGGCCAAGTCAGCGGCTCCCCATGGAGTTGCGGCGCTCCGGCGCCGCGCCTAGAGTGCCCGGCCTCAGGCCCTAATCGCAATGGCACAACCGGTCATCGGCCTCACTCTCGACGCGGAGCCGCCCGGCGGCTATTCCGCGCTGCCGTGGTATGCGCTGCGCGAGAACTACTGCGCGGCAGTGGTGCGGGCGGGCGGGCTTCCCCTCCTGCTCCCCCACGAGGTCGAGCAGGCCGATGCCTATCTTCGCATCATCGATGGGCTCGTGGTGACCGGCGGCGGATTCGACATCGATCCCGCGATCTTCGGCGCTGAGACCCGGCACCCCACCATCAAAACCAAGGACCGCCGCACTCAGTTCGAGCTCGCCGTGACGCGGCGGGGGCTCTCCGCGGACAAGCCGGTGCTCGGGATCTGCGGCGGGCAGCAGCTCCTTAACGTTGCGCTCGGTGGGACCTTGATCCAGCACATCCCCGA
>DATMMM010000041.1:0-14054 GCA_035569735.1 Allostellaceae bacterium
ACACCGCAAGACCGGTTGCCGCAACACGCGGGCTCTCCGGTTCGCGCCTCGACCACGCGCATGATGGTCGCGAGCGACGGATTGTTCAGCGCAACTGTACTTCCCTATGCGTAACTGACGGCACGCGCGGACTTCGGTCCGCGACTGATCGGGCAGGATCGGCAGCATCAAGGTTTTTTCCGAGCAGAGCCGATAAATCCAATGAAATCAGGAGGCGCAAGCTGGCGGAGAAGCCAATTAACGCGGTCGCGAGCCAATTTCAGGCCGTGCCGCAACCGGCATTTCACCTGCGCGCCCGCCCGTGCTACGCCTTCGCGCGACGGCGGCGACCGAGGAGCGATCCCGGTGAAGGGCGAGACTTATCGAACACTCGACATGCACACGGCGGGCGAGCCTGTGCGCATCGTGACCGACGGATATCCGGCGCTGCCCGGCGCCACCATCCTGGAGAAGCGCCGTTACGCCCAGGCGAAGCTGGACCACATCCGGCGGCGGTTGATGCTGGAGCCGCGCGGGCACGCCGACATGTATGGCGTGATCCCGGTCGAGCCGAGCCATCCCGAGGCCGATCTCGCCGTGCTCTTCACGCATAATTCCGGCTACAGCACCATGTGCGGGCACGCCACCATCGCGATCGGCCGCTGGGCGGTCGAGCACAAGCTGGTGCCGGTCGAGCGCCCGCTCACGACGTTCAATCTCGAATGTCCCTGCGGCGTGGTGCGCGTCACCGTCGAGGTCGGCGAGACCGGCACGGGCGAGGTCACCTTCGAGAGCGTGCCCGCCTTCGCAAGCCATCTCGATCTTGCCGTCGCAACCGAGCGCTTCGGCCGCGTCGTGCTCGACATCGCCTTCGGCGGCGCCTTCTACGCGATCCTGCCGGCCTCGCGCATCGGCCTTTCCATGTTCGAGACCCCGCTCGAGACGCTGATCCACGCCGGGCGCGAGATCACCGTGGCGACGCGCGCGCAGACCGTCATCGAGCATCCCGATGCCGCCGATCTCGCCTTCCTTTACGGCACCATCCTGACCGACGACGCCGCGCCCGCCGACAAGGCGCCCTCGCTCAACCTCTGTATCTTCGGCGAGGGCCAAGTGGACCGCAGCCCCACCGGCAGCGGCGTTACCGCACGCCTTGCCCTCGACCATGCCCGCGGGTTCTTGCCGATCGGCGCGCGCCGGGTGTTTCGCGGCCTGACCGGCGAGCCCTTCACGGGCGAGCTGCTGCGCGAGGCGCTGGCTGGCAACCGCGCGGCGGCGATCGTGCGCGTGGGCGGCCGCGCTTATTACTCCGGCACGTCGAGTTTCGTGATCGAGGCGGAGGATCCGCTGCGCGACGGCTTTCCGATGCCGGCTACCCTCTCGGCGCTTGCGCCCAAATGAGCTTCGTCTATCGCCAGGCACCCGCTCCCTTGCCGCCGCTCCGCGCGGCGATCCTCGCGGCCTATCGCGAGGACGAGACGGCGGTGGTGGAGCGGCTGCTCGCCGCCGCGGAATTCGCGCCCGACGCCCTCGACCGCATCGCCGAGCGCGCCCGAAGCCTGGTCGTCGAGGTGCGCCGGCAGCGCCTGGGTAAAGGCGGTCTCGACGCCTTCCTGCACGAGTACGCGCTCTCCTCCAAGGAGGGGATCGTGCTGATGTGCCTCGCCGAGGCGCTCCTGCGCATCCCCGACGCCGAGACCGTCGACCGTTTGATCCGAGACAAGCTCGGCCCCGCGGACTGGTCGCAGCATCTGGGCCAGTCGGACTCGCTGTTCGTCAACGCCTCCACCTGGGCGCTGATGCTGACGGGGCGCTTGATCCGAGCGGAGGGCGAGGAGCGGGACCTGGGCGGCGTACTGAAGCGCCTGGTCGCGCGTTCGGGCGAGCCGGTGGTGCGCCAGGCCGTCACCGCGGCGATGCGCATCCTGGGCCGGCAGTTCGTCATGGGCCGCACGATCGGCGAGGCGCTGGAGCGCGCGCGCGGCGCCGAACGCCAAGGCTATCGGCATTCCTACGACATGCTCGGCGAGGCCGCGCGCACCGCCGCCGACGCCCGCCGCTATTTCGAGAGCTACGAGGCCGCGATTTCCGCGATCGGCGCCGCCGTCGCCGGCCGCGACGTGTTCTCCGCACCCGGAATTTCCGTGAAGCTCTCGGCGCTGCATCCTCGCTATGAGGAGGCGCAGCGCGAGCGCGCACTCCGGGAGCTGGCCCCGATCCTGCGCACGCTCGCCCAGCACGCCAAGGCGCAGGGCATCGGCTTCACGATCGATGCCGAGGAATCCGAGCGGCTCGATTTGTCGCTCGATCTCATCGAGGGGCTGGCGCTCGATCCGACGCTCGCGGGCTGGGACGGGCTCGGATTGGCGGTCCAGGCCTATCAGAAACGCGCCTTGCCGCTGATCGATTGGCTCGCCGATCTCGCGCGCCGCGCGCGCCGGCGGCTGATGGTGCGGCTGGTCAAGGGCGCCTACTGGGACAGCGAGATCAAGCGCAGCCAGGAGCGGGGGCTTGGGGGATATCCCGTGTTCACGCGCAAGGTCGCGACCGACGTCTCCTATCTCGCCTGCGCACTGCGGCTGCTGGCGGCGTCTGACGCCTTCTATGCGCAATTCGCCACCCACAACGCGCACACGCTGGCGGCCGTGCTGGAGCTCGCGGGCGAGCGGCGGGATTACGAGTTCCAAAGGCTCCACGGCATGGGCGAGCCGCTCTACGAGCAGGTGGTCGGCACCGACAAGCTCGACCGGCCCTGCCGCGTCTATGCGCCCGTCGGCAGCCACGAGGATCTGCTCGCCTATCTCGTGCGGCGGCTGCTGGAGAACGGCGCCAACACCTCCTTCGTCAACCGGATCGTCGACGACAAGGCGCCGATCGACGAGATCATCGCCGATCCCGTGGCGCGGCTCCGCGGCTTGCGCCGAAAGCCGCATCCGCGCATCCCGCTGCCGCGTGATCTCTATGGCGCAGAGCGGCGGAACTCTCTCGGGCCGGATCTCTCGAGCCGGGCCGAGCTCGGCACTCTCAAGGACGAGCTCGAGGCCGCCGCGCGCCACGGCTGGACGGCGGCGCCGATCGTCGGCGGCACGGATCTCGAGGGCTCGACGCGGGCCGCCCGCGATCCCAGCCACCGCGCGCGCACGATCGGCATGGTCGCCGATGCGGGCGCGGAGCATGTCGAGCGCGCGCTCGCGCGAGCCGCCGCCGCGGCGCCGGATTGGGACGCGACACCGGCGAGCGAGCGAGCGGCGATCCTCGAGCGGGTCGGCGATCTCTTCGAGGCGCGGCTCGCCGATCTCGTGGCGCTGATCGTGCGCGAGGGCGGCCGCACGATTCCCGACGCGGTTTCCGAGGTGCGCGAAGCCGTCGATTTCTGCCGGTATTACGCAGTGCGCGCCCGCGCGGATTTCGAGCCATTGTCGCTGCCGGGCCCGACCGGCGAGCGCAACGCCCTCGAGCTGCACGGCCGCGGCGTCTTCGCCTGCATCAGCCCCTGGAACTTCCCGGTGGCGATCTTCACGGGCCAGATCGCGGCCGCGCTGGCCACCGGAAACGCGGTCATCGCCAAGCCCGCGGAGCAGACGCCGCTGGTGGGCGCCGCGGCTGTGCGCCTCATGCACCAGGCGGGCGTGCCGGTCGAGGTCTTACATTTGTTGCCCGGCGACGGTGCCACGGTGGGCGCGCGGCTGGTTGCGGACACTCGCATCTCCGGTGTCGCCTTCACGGGCTCTACGGAGACCGCGCGCGCGATCAATCTTGCCTTGGCTCAGCGCGCGGGCCCGCTGGTGCCGCTCATCGCGGAGACCGGCGGGCAGAACGCGCTCATCGTCGATTCCTCGGCACTCCCCGAGCAGGTCGTGCAGGACGTGCTGATGTCCGCCTTCAACAGCGCGGGCCAGCGCTGCTCGGCGCTGCGCGTGCTCTGTCTCCAGGCCGACATCGCCGAGCGCGTCATCGCCATGCTCAAGGGCGCCATGGCGGAGCTCGCGATCGGCGATCCCGGACTCATCTCGACCGACGTCGGTCCCGTGATCGACGAGGAGGCGCGCGCCAACTTGCACCAGCACGCCGAGCGCATGGCGCGCGAGGGCTCGCTGCTCTATCAATGTGCGCTGCCGCCCGAGGCCGAGAACGGCGTCTTCTTCGCACCCCGCGCCTTCGAGATCGATCGCATCGGCCGGCTCGAGCGCGAGGTGTTCGGGCCAATCCTCCACGTCGTGCGCTGGCAGCGCAGCCGGTTCGACGAGCTGCTGGACGCCATCACCGCGACCGGCTACGGCCTCACGCTCGGTATCCACAGCCGGATCGACGAGACGGTGGAGGCCGTGCACCGCCGGCTCAAGGTCGGCAACACCTACGTCAACCGCAACATAATCGGCGCCGTCGTGGGCGTGCAGCCCTTCGGCGGCGAGGGCCTCTCCGGCACCGGGCCCAAGGCCGGTGGTCCGCATTACCTTTTCCGTTTCGCTCTCGAGCGGACGCTCTCGGTCGACACCACGGCCGCCGGCGGCAATGCGAGCCTGCTGTCGCTCCAGGAGGAAGCGCCGAGCTGAGAGCCGCGCGGCCTCAGCTCAAGCGGAAGCT
Organism: Allostellaceae bacterium; assembly: GCA_035569735.1. Taxonomy (GTDB): domain Bacteria; phylum Pseudomonadota; class Alphaproteobacteria; order ATCC43930; family CGMCC-115725; genus DASZHJ01. Next base: position 4,564 of record DATMMM010000041.1, read on the forward strand.
CTCGCGCACGCCGTCGATCACGAATTGCGTGGCGAGCGCCGCCAGCACCACGCCGAGCACGCGCGTCACCACATTGGCGCCGGTGACGCCCAGCAGCCGTCCCACTTGCGTGGCGGCGAGCAGGGCGAGCAGCGTCAAAGCCATTACGGCGGCGAGCGACGCCAGTACCCTGATCTGCGCGCCGAGGCTGGTGGCGTCTCCCGTCAGCAGCATGATTGAGGTGAGCGCGCCGGGCCCCGCAAGCAGCGGGATCGCCAGCGGGAAGACCGCGATGTCCCGGCTGCGCGCGGCTTCCTCCTGCTCGGGCTCGGTCGTGGTGCGGATGCCCGAATGCAATGCCAGCACCATGTCCGTCGCCAGCAGGAACAGCAGCAAGCCGCCGGCGATCCGGAAGGCCGCAAGCGAAATCCCCAGCACGCTCAGCAGCCATTGGCCCGCGATGGCGAAGGCCAGGATGATCGCGGTGGCGAGGAGCGTGCCGCGCCAGGCCATGCGGTGCCGATGCTGCGGTGTCGCATGGGTCGTCAGTGCCAGAAACATCACCGCCGTGCCGACGGGATCGACGGTCACCAGCAGCGTTACGAAATCGCGCAGCGCTGCCTGCATCAGCGCCGCTCCAGACGCATCGGCAGGCCGTGGCGCGGCCTCAGCGTGATGAGCCCGACCGGCTCGACCGCGGCATCGGGCGCGAGGCTCAGGCGATAGCGCTGGCCCAGCATGGCGAGGATGATCAGGGCCTCGGTCATCGCGAAACTGGCGCCGATGCAGATGCGGGGGCCGCCTCCGAACGGGATATAGGCGAAGCGGGGCCGCTCCGCTGCGCGCTCGGGCGCGAAGCGCTCGGGATCGAAGACCTCAGGCCGGTCCCAGAGCAGGCGATGCCGGTGGATCACCCAAGGCACGATCGAGACGACCGAGCCTTTCGCCACGCGATGTCCCTCGATCTCGTCTTCCGCCAAGGCCTCGCGCGACATCGTATGGGCGGGCGGATAGAGCCGCATGGATTCCTCGAGCACCATGCGGGTGTAGCGAAGCCGCGCCAGGTCCTCGAAGCGTGGCGCTCGGCCGCCGAGCACGCGCTCCAGCTCGGCGTGAAACGTCGCTTCTTCGGCCGGATGCTGCGACAGCAAATACCAGGTCCAGGTCAGCGCCTGCGCGGTGGTCTCATGGCCCGCCATGAATATGGTCACCACCTGGTCGCGCAGCTCCCGAGGATCCATGGGGCGCCCGGTCTCTGCGTCGCGCGCCTCCAGGAGCCGGGCCAGAAGATCTTTGGTCTCGCCGCCCGCGGCGGTCTCGCGCCTCACCAGCCGGTCGATCACCGCGTCGAAACGGTCGAAGATGTGCGACCAGCGGCGCGTGTCTGGCCGGGGCCACCAGTCCGGCAGGTTCAGCAGATCGACCAGGCTCGGCCGCACCTCCCGCTGATAGCGGCCGACGGCTTCCTCGACGATCGGGCCGATGTCGTCGGCCTCCGCGGAAAACATCGTGCGCGCGATGATCTTGAGCGTGAGGCGCATCATCTCCGCGGCGATATCGAGCGGCGCGCCGTCGGACAAGCGATCCCACCGCGCCAGCAGCGCCGCCGCGGCCTCGGTCATGGCGGGCGCATAGCTCATGAGGCTGCGATGGTCGAAGGACGGCGCCATGGTGCGGCGCTGGCGGCGCCAGGCATCGCCTTCGCTGGTGAGCAGGCCGCGCCCGATGCCAGGCTCAATGAGGCGCCGCGCGACCCGGCTCTTCACGTAATTGCCGGCGTTGTCGAGCAGGACGCGCTCTATGCCGCGCGGCGCATTCACGATGAGGTAGCGCTGCCAGAGGACGCGCCGCTCGATCACGGGAGCCTCGAACATCTCCTCGCCGTAGGTCGCAACCGAGCTGTCCCGCAGCGTGCGCAGGAAGCGCAGCAGGGGCATGCGCCCGCGAAACCGCGGCGGCGCGGCGAGGGAGGCGGCGCTCATCGATTGAGGCTCAGGATGCGAGCGCGCGGTCGAGGAAATCGAGGCGGTCTTGGCCCCAGAAGGGCTCGTCCTTGTATATGAAGAAGGGCGCGCCGAATACCTGGCGATCGATCGCCTCGCGCGTGAACCCCTCGTAGATTGTGGCGATTTCCGGCGTGCGTGCGGTCGCGACGAGCTTCGCTCCGCCGAGCCCTTGCTCCGTCGCGATGGCGGCCAGCGTGTCGGCGTCGGATATGTTCCGATCCTCGCTCCAGCAGGCGCGCATGAGCGCGAAGCTCAGCGGGCCCGGCGGCGCGCCCGCGCGCTCGGCCGCGATGATGAGCTGCGCGGCGAGGTCGGAGGCAACCGGGTGATACTTCGGCTGCACGGTGAGCGGCACGCCGAGATAATCGCGCCAGCGCCGCAGCTCGGCGAGGCGATAGGCTTGGCGTTGCGGGGCGCGCTTGCCGAGCGGCAGGCCGCCGGAAAGGGGGAAGATCTTTCCATAGTCGACGGGCTTGTACTGGATCGTAGCCGCATTGTGCCGCGCGATTTCCTCGAAACGCTGATGGCCCAGATAGGTCCATGGCGACGCGGGCGTATAATAATAATCGACGGTTTTGCTCATCCAGGGATCCTTGTCTCAGCCGCGCTGGCGCAACTCGCGGCGCATGATCTTTCCGGTGGTGGTCATGGGAAGCGAGTCCACGAATTGGATCTGGCGCGGATACTCGTGCGCCGCCAGGCGAATCTTCACGAAATCCTGGATCTCCCGCGCGAGACCGGGGCCGACCTCGAGCCCCGGCTTCAGCACCAGGAAAGCCTTCACGATTTCGGTCCGGAGCGGGTCCGGCACGCCGACCGCCGCCGCCATCGCGACCGCGGGGTGCTTCATCAGGCAATTCTCGATCTCGCCGGGCCCGATCCGGTATCCGGCGCTGGTGATGACATCGTCTGCCCGGCCCAGGAACCAGAAATATCCCTCCGCGTCCAGCCGGCCCATATCGCCGGTGAGGAGATGCCCGCCCGCGACTTTCTCGCGGCTGGCATCCGGGTTGTTCCAGTAGCCGAGGAACATCACGGGGTCCGGCTGGCCGATCCCGATCTGGCCAGGGTCTCCCGTGGGCACGGGCACGCCGGCATCGTCGACCACACGGACCTCATGGCCGGGAATGGCGCGGCCCATGGATCCCTTCCGCACCGGGAAGAGCGCGGCGTTGTTGCCGACCACCAGATTGCATTCGGTCTGGCCATAGAATTCGTTGATGGTGACGCCGAAGGTGGCGCGGCCCCATTCCAGGAGCTCGTCGCCGAGCGTCTCGCCGCCGCTCGCTACGGTACGCGGACACAGGCCGGGACGCGGCTTGCCGCCGCTCGCTTGCCGCATGAGCTTCAAGGCCGTCGGCGGCATGAAAGTGTTGCGCACGCCGTGCTTCGCCATGAGGTCGAAGGCCTCATCCGGGTCGAACTTGCGGGCCCGATAGGCGAGCACCGGTACGCCATGGTGCCAGGCCGGCAGCAGCACGTCGAAGAGTCCGCCGATCCACGCCCAATCCGCGGGCGTCCAGAAGAGGTCGCCGGCGCGTGGAAAGAGCTCGTGCGGCATCTCGACGCCCGGGAGATGCCCCAGCAACACGCGATGGGCGTGCAGCGCGCCCTTGGGATTTCCGGTGGTTCCGGAGGTGTAGATGATGATGGCGGGATCGTCGGCCGCGGTGTCGATGGCCGTGAAGCTGTCCTTGGCCCGCGCGAGCTCCGCCTCGAAAGCCAGTGAGCCCGAGCCCGCGGCGTCGCCCGTGACGAACACCCGCTCCAGCGTGGGCAGCCGGTCGCGAATCGTCTCGAGCTTGGCGAGACCGGCGGCATCTGTGATCAGCGCTCTCGCTCCGCTGTCGGCGAGACGGAACTCGAGTGCGTCCTCGCCGAAGAGGGTGAAGAGCGGCACCGAGATGAGCCCGGCCTTGAAGGCGGCGATGTGCGCCACCGCGGTCTCCGGCGTCTGCGGCAGCAACACCGCGATGCGGTCTCCGGGCCGCAGCCCTCGCGCCACCAGCACATTGGCGAAGCGGTTGGCGAGCGCTGTTACCTCGCGGAAGGAGAGGCGCCGCTCTCTGTGGTGCTCGTCGAGAAAAAGCAGGGCGAGGCGGTCGCCGTGCAGCTCGGCCTGACGGTCGGCGACGTCCACGCCGATGTTGTAGCGCCCGGGCACCCGCCAGCGGAATCCACGCTGGATTTCCTCGTAGCTCGAGCCGCTCGGCAGCATGAGCCCGCTTTTTCCTCTGGGATGGCGCGACAGCGACGGCGATGATAGACGGCGCGCGTCGCTAGCAGCAACGCGGCACCGCGTTTCACACGGGAATCGCCGCATTGCTGCCATATTGACCCGCTACACCGCCGGACCGCGAGCAAGGGGTCGAGGCCCCGCCGGGGGTGCGGCGCCGCTACCAGATATGGTATGTTCCCCTACCTAAGCCTCAGGGATTAGCGGTTGGCCATGGCTGGTCACTCCCAGTTCAAGAACATCATGTATCGCAAGGGCGCGCAGGATAAGAAGCGCGCCAAGATCTTCACCAAGATCATCCGCGAGCTCACGACCGCTGCCCGCACGGGCCTGCCCGATCCCAACGCGAACCCGCGGCTGCGCGCCGCCGTGATCGCGGCGAAAGAGGCGAACATGCCCAAGGACACGGTTGAGCGCGCCATCCGGCGCGGCTCGGGCGAGGAAGCCGGCGAGAACTACAGCGAGGTCCGCTACGAGGGATACGGGCCCGGCGGCGTCGCCATCATCATCGAGGCGCTTACCGACAACCGGAACCGCACCGCGAGCGACCTGCGCGCCGCCTTCACCAAGGCGGGCGGCAGCCTTGGCGAAAGCAACAGCGTGAGCTTCCTGTTCGATCGCCTGGGCGAGGTGGTCTATCCCGTCAACGTCGCCTCGGCGGACGCCATGTTCGAGGCCGCGGTGGAAGCAGGCGCCGACGACGTCGAGAGCGGGGGCGAGCAGCACACGATCACTTGCGCCGCCGACCACCTCAACGCCGTGCGCGACGCGCTGGAGCGGCGCTTCGGACCGGCGCAATCCGCGAAATTGGCCTGGCGGCCGAAGACCGCGGCGCCGGTCGCGGGTGAGGCCGCCGAGGCCTTGCTGAAGCTGTTGGAGACGCTCGAGGACAGCGACGACGTGCAGACCGTCTACGCCAATTTCGAAATGGCGGACGACGTGCTGCAGCGCCTGTCCGCCTGAGCGCCAGTGATGCAGGCTCCTTCGCTCCGTCTGCTCGGTCTCGATCCCGGCCTCCTGCGCACGGGCTGGGGCGTGATCGAGGTCCGCGGCAACCATCTCGCCTATGTCGCGGACGGCGTGGTGGTGGTGGCGGGCAAGCGCCCGCTCGCGGAGCGCCTGGTCGATCTGTTCCGCCAGATCGGCGATGTGATCGGCCGTTTCGAGCCGGACCAGGCGGCGGTCGAGGAGAGCTTCGTCAACAAGAACCCGGCCTCCACGCTGAAGCTTGGTGTCGCCCGCGGCGTGGTGCTGCTGGCGCCCGCGGAGCGTGGTATCCCGGTCTCGGAGTATTCGACCAACCTCATCAAGAAGTCGGTGGTCGGCGTCGGCCATGCCGAAAAGGCGCAGGTGCAGATGATGGTGCGCCGGCTTCTGCCGGGCTGCCTCACCACCAGCGCCGACGCCGCCGACGCGCTCGCCGCCGCCATCTGCCACGCGCACCACGCTCAGACGGCCAGTGTGGTTGCACGCTCCGTTTCATCGGTGCCACCCCCTCACCCCAACCCTCTCCCCGTCGGCGAGACCGGAATACCGGCGCCGAGTGCAGCCCAGCGGGGAGGGGTGCGATGATCGCCTCGCTTGCGGGCATCGTTGAGCAGGTCGGCGCGGAGAGCGTGGTGGTCGAGGTCGGCGGCGTGGGATATCTGGTGTTCGCGGCCTCTCGCACGCTCGCGCGGCTGCCCGCGCGCGGCGAGCCCATCCGGCTCCTGATCGAGACCCATGTCCGCGAGGACCACATCCATCTCTACGGTTTCGCCGACGAGGCCGAGCGTGGCTGGTTTCGGCTGCTGACCACGGTGCAAGGCGTGGGTGCCAAGACGGCGCTCGCGGTCCTGAGCGCGCTCGCGCCCGACGCGCTCACCACCGCCGTGATGGCCCAGGACAAGGCGGCGCTCACCCAGGCAGGGGGCGTCGGGCGAAAGCTCGCGCAACGCATCGTCATGGAGCTCCGCGACAACCTGGGCGACGTCGCGCTGGGCCCTGCCGTGGCGGCTGACGATGCCGCGTCGGCGGGCAGCGCCGTCGCCGGCGATGCGGTCTCGGCGCTGGTCAACCTGGGCTATCCCCGGACCGACGCCTTCACGGCCGTGAGTGCCGCAACCCGGGCGCTCGGCCGCGAGGCCCGACTCGACGCGCTGCTGAAGGCGAGCCTCAAGGAGCTCGCGCCGTGAGCGATACCCGCGTGGTCGAAGGCAAGCCGCTTGCCGAGGACACCGGCGAAGCCTCGTTTCGGCCGCTGAGCCTCGACGAGTTCGTGGGCCAGCGCCAGACGCGCGAGAACCTGCGGGTCTTCGTGCAGGCGGCGCGGTCGCGCGGCGAGCCGCTCGACCACGTGCTGCTGTTCGGCCCACCGGGGCTCGGCAAGACCACGCTGGCGCAGATCATCGCGCGCGAGATGGCGGTGGGCTTCCGCGCGACCTCGGGCCCGGTGATCCAGCGCGCGGGCGACCTCGCGGCGCTGCTCACCAACCTGCAGCCGCGCGACGTGCTGTTCATCGACGAGATCCATCGGCTGATGCCGGCGGTCGAGGAGATTCTCTATCCCGCGATGGAGGACTTTCAGCTCGATCTCATCATCGGCGAGGGGCCGGCGGCGCGCTCGGTGCGCATCGACCTGCCACCCTTCACGCTGGTTGGGGCGACGACACGCTCGGGGCTGATCACGCGGCCGTTGCGCGAGCGGTTCGGAATTCCGCTTCGGCTCAATTTCTACGAGCCCGCCGAGCTCGAGGAGATCGTGGCGCGCGGGGCGCGCGTGCTGGGCATGGCGCTCGATGCCGCCGGCGCCCGGGAGATCGCGAGCCGCTCGCGGGGCACGCCGCGCGTGGCGGCCCGGCTGCTCAGGCGGGTCCGCGACTTCGCCTCGGTCGCGGGCCTGGCGCGCATCGATGCCCAGGCGGCCGACCACGCCCTCGGCCGGCTCGAGGTCGATGCCCGGGGCCTCGACGCCATGGACCGGCGCTACCTGACCATGATCGCCGAGAACTACGGGGGTGGGCCCGTGGGCGCCGAGACCATCGCCGCCGCGCTCGCCGATCAGCGCGACGTCGTCGAGGAAGTGATCGAGCCCTATCTGATCCAGCAAGGCCTGGTGCAGCGCACGCCGCGCGGGCGGATGTTGAGCGACCTCGGCTACCGTTACCTCGGCTTGACGCCGCTCCGGCCGCCGAGCGCGCAGCTGGATCTGCTAGCCTCCGACGAGGGCGAGGAGGCGGCGTCATGATCGCCGATCTGCCGCGCTCCGGCGTGATCCGAGACGGTGTCCATTTTTTCCCCATCCGAATCTACTATGAGGACACGGACGCCGCCGGGCTGGTCTACTACGCCAATCACCTCAAATACGCCGAGCGTGCGCGCACCGAGCTCTTGCGCGTGGCCGGGTTCGAGCAGGAGCGGTTGCGGCAGGAGACCGGACTCGTGTTCGTCGTGCGCCATTGCGCCGCTGACTACCGCGCAGCCGCCCGTCTCGATGAGGATCTCGTGGTGGAGACGCGGGTCACCGGCGTGGGCGCCGCGACGCTCGATCTCGCGCAGGAGATCCGCCGCGGCGATATCGTCGTCGTCGCGCTCGATTTCCGCATCGCTTGCCTCGGCCGCTCGGGCAGGCCGCAGCGGCTGCCGCCCGACTTGCGGGCGGCGCTGGACAAGTTCACCGCGGCCCGCGTGCCGCTTCGCAATCATGGATCAAAATCCTCAGGGGTGACCTCTCAGCATGCCCGCTAATCCCATCGATCAGGTCTCGCTCGGCGGGACCGTCGCCCACGACCTCTCCATCATCAGCCTGTTCATGCAGGCGGATTTGATCGTGAAGCTCGTGCTGTTCCTCCTGCTCGCAGCCTCCTTCTGGTCGTGGGCGGTGATCTTCGACAAGTTCATGCGCGTCCGGCGCCTGAGCCGCGACGCCGAGAGCTTCGAGGAGAGCTTTTGGTCCGGCGGCTCGCTGGACGATCTCTACGACCGCATCGGCACGCGCCCGCTCGATCCGATGTCGGCCGTCTTCGCCGCCGCCATGCGCGAGTGGCGGCGCAGCGCGGCCAAGGGCCTAATCGCCAGCACGACCATGCGCACGAGCCTGCAGCAACGCATCGAGCGCGTCATGCAGGTGACCGTCGGCCGCGAGATGGAGCGGCTCGAGCGCTTCATGCCGTTCCTCGCCACCGTCGGCTCGACCTCGCCCTTCGTCGGCCTGTTCGGCACGGTCTGGGGCATCATGAACTCCTTCCAATCGATCGCCGCCGCCAAGAACACCAGCCTCGCCGTGGTGGCGCCGGGGATCGCGGAATCGCTGTTCGCAACCGCGCTCGGCCTGGTCGCCGCGATCCCCGCGGTGGTGGCTTACAACAAGTTCTCGACGGATTTCGGCCGCTATGCCGGCCGGCTCGACGCGTTCTCGAGCGAGTTCTCCGCCATCCTGTCGCGCCAGCTCGACGAGAAGACCTGACACATGGCAGGCAATCAGTTCATCAACGGGAACGGCAAGCGCTACAAGCCGATGTCGGAGATCAACGTGACGCCGCTGGTCGACGTCATGCTGGTCCTGCTGGTGGTGTTCATGGTGACGGCGCCGCTGCTCACCGTGGGCGTGCCGGTCGATCTGCCGCAGACGCAGGCCGCGCCGATCAACGAGCCCAAGGAGCCGCTGGTCATCAGCATCAATTCGGAAGGCAAGGTGTTCCTGCAGGAGACCACCGTCGATATCGACCAGCTGGTGCCGCGCCTGCAGGCGATCACCAACAACAATCCGACCACGAGCATCTACGTGCGCGGCGACCGGGCGGTGAATTATGGCCGCGTGCTCGAGGTCATGGGGCTGGTGAGCAGCGCGGGGTTCAGCAAAGTGGCGCTGGTGAGCGAGCAAGCCGATCAGAAGCGGCCGGCTGCCAGCCGTTGAGGTGCTATGCGCCGCGCCGTTCTCTACTCGAGCATCCTGCACGTGTCAGTCCTGGGACTGGCATATTTCCATCTGTGGGACCTGATCTTTCCGGCCCAGCCGCTCGAGGACACGCCGATCGCGATCGAGCTCGTCAACATCGCGCCGGAGACGCGAGCGACGCGGCCCAACCAGACGCCGCCCAAGCCCAAGGCCAAGCCCGAGGACCAGAACGTCGAGGCGCCGCAGCCGCCGCCCAAGCAGCCGCCGAAACCCGTGCCGCCGCCGCCGGCGCCGCCGCCCTCCGCGGCACCTCCGCCGACACCCGCGCCGCAGCCGCAGGTGGCCCAGGCTCAGCCTGAGCCGCCCAAGGCCCAGCCCAAGCCGGAGCAGCCGC
>DATMMM010000042.1:0-3380 GCA_035569735.1 Allostellaceae bacterium
GGGGCCATCTGCTCGTCAGAGAGAAGGCGGCGACGGGCCATGCTCTGTCGAGTTCGAGCGCGACCTCATTCGCGAGCGCATCAAGTCCGGCATCGCCACCGCCAAGGCGCGCGGCAAGCAGCTCGGCCGGCGGCTAGGGCAGCGGCCTTCAGATCGCAAGGCCGCGAAGGTGCTCGAACTGGCTCGGGCCGGTGTCAGCTACCGGCGCATCGCCCGGCAGTGTCCGCTTGCTGGGGTGGATCGAGCATCGCGAGCGTGGCGCCAGCCGCGCTGGCGATCGACGTGATTGACCCGAGTCGGATATCAAAACTGACCAGCCTCGATGGCAAACCGCACATGCGGAGTGAAGGGCATCGGAACTGACCGGTCACGCGAGAAAATAGCATTGTGTGGGCGTCGGAGTTCGGCAGTTCGGCGCCCATATGACGGTTGGTTTGGTCGGACTACTTGTAGTAACCGACGCCGCATCCCAGGCCGGCGACCGCGGTAACTAAGCTCACCTTCGGCACCCACGTCTTGTCAGGGCCGGCCTTGGGAGACATGTAGCTGACCTCATTGACCTGGCCCTCTTTTGCCGCGGGGTAAAGCTCCTGGCCGTACACCTTGCCGGTTGGGTCCTTGAGCATCCTGCTGTCCGTTCCCAGCAACTGCTTTACGTTGGGATTGCCGATGGCGACTATAATGCCGTCGCTGAGATTGAAGCAGAACGGATAGAGGTCACCCACAAGGAAGCCGCTTTCGCCCTTGTTGATCTGGTCGAGCGTCTTGGCCTTATCGGCTTTGATGGCCGCAACCGTCCTTTCAAGCATGGCCTTAGCGTCCGCCGCAGTACCTTGCGCGAATGCCGTAGTCGAGAACAAGACAGCCATGGCGCCTAGCGCGCCAATCACGAGTTTACCAAACATGGATATTCCTCCCTGCTCTTCGCCAGGATTCCCCAGATGGCTCCCGGACTGGCGTGAACACTCGTGTTTTCCCGGCCTTCCTGCAAGACAGAAGCGACGTTCGGAGGAGCCGGAATCGCCGCAAATTCCGCGTCCGATCGGTCTTATCTGCCCCTCGCCTGTTCCCGGTGCGCCTCGACGAAAGCGGCCATGCTGGGGAATTCGAGGTCGGGTGTGGCGTCGCCTTTCGGGAGCACCGTGGCGCCCGCGCCCGGGCGGCCCTTGCGGCGGTTGATCCAGGCGGTCTTCAGGCCCATCGCTTTCGCGGGCACCACGTCGTGGTAGAGGCTCTGCGCGGTGTGCAGGATCTGCTCCTCGCGGAGACCGATCTTCTCGAGCTCGGCAAGCAGGTGACGGAAGTTGCGGAGATCGGGCTTGTAGGAGCCGACGTCCTCGGCCGTCACGATCTTGTCGAACGCGACCTGGAGCTTCTTGTTGCTCTCAGCGAAGGAGGCGCGGTCGACGTTCGAGAGGATGACCAGCTTGTAGTGCTGCTTGAGATAGGCGAGTGCCGCCGCGCTGTCGGCAAAGGCGGGCCAGCGCGGAACCGAGCGGCCGAACTCGGCGGCTTGCGCCTCGTTCGCGGCGATCTCCCAACGCCGTCCGAGCGCGCGAAACGTGTCCGCGAGGATTCCGGGATAGAGCTTCGAGGGCGTCGCCGCCTCACAGCGGGACTCTTCTTCGCCGAAGCCCTCGAGGATCTGGTCTTCGCCGAGCTTGAGTCCGCTCACGGCGACCCAGGGCTTGAGTTCCGCGAGGATGCCGCTCTCCCAGTCGATCAGCGTGCCGTAGCAGTCGAAGGTGAGCGCCTTGAAGGAGAGCAGGTCCATCGGTCCCGGGCCTCACATCGGCAGCGTGTAGGCGGTCTTGACGATCGTGTAGAACTCGCGGGCGTAGGGGCCCTGCTCGCGCGGCCCGTAGCTCGAGCCTTTGCGGCCGCCGAACGGCACGTGGTAGTCGACGCCGGCGGTCGGCAGGTTGACCATCACCATGCCCGCTTGCGAGCGGCGCTTGAAGGCGCTGGCGTGCTTGAGCGAGGCGGTCACGATGCCCGAGGACAAGCCGAACTCGGTGTCGTTCGCCACATCCAGCGCCTCGTCGAAATCCTTGACCCGCACCACCGAGGCCACCGGCCCGAACACCTCCTCGCGGTTGATGCGCATCTTGTTGTGGGTGTCGGTGAAGAGCGCGGGCGCCATGTAGTAGCCCTGGGTCGGGCGGTTCAAGCGCTCGCCGCCGAGCTTGCGCGTGGCGCCCTCGTCGCGCGCGATCTTGATGTAGCTCTGGTCCTGCTCGAGCTGCTGCTCGCTCACGACCGGGCCGATCTCGGTCTTGGGATCGAGGCCGTTGCCGATCACCAACTTCTGCATGCGCTCGACCATCGCGGTCACGAACTTGTCGTGGATGCCCTGCGTCACGATGAGCCGGCTCGAGGCCGTGCAGCGCTGGCCCGTCGAGAAGAACGCGCCGTTGACGGCCGAGCCCACGGCGGTGCCGAGATCGGCGTCGTCGAGCACCACCAGCGGGTTCTTGCCGCCCATCTCCAGCTGGACGCGCCCGCCCCGGCCCGCCACCAGAGTGCGCACGCCGGCGCCGACCGACACCGAGCCCGTGAAGCTCACGCCATGGACATGCGGCGACTTCGCGATGGTGTCGCCCACCACGGAGCCCGGTCCCATCACCAGGTTGAAGACGCCCGGCGGCAGCCCGGCGCGGCTGATGATCTCGGTCAATGCCCAGGCGCAGCCCGGCACGAGGTCCGCGGGCTTGAGGACCACACAATTCCCGTAGGCGAGCGCCGGCGCGATCTTCCAGGCGGGGATCGCGATCGGGAAATTCCAGGGCGTGATGAGGCCGATGACGCCCAGGGGCTCGCGGGTGATCTCCACCTCGACGCCCGGCCGGACCGAGGGCAGCTTCTCGCCGCCGTAGCGCAGCACCTCGCCCGCGAAGAATTTGAAGATCGCGCCGGCGCGCGTGGCCTCGCCGATCCCTTCGGCGATGGTCTTGCCTTCCTCGCGGGTCAGCAGCTTCCCCAGCTCCTCCTTGCGCGCAAGGATCTCGGTGCCGATGCGGTCGAGGATATCGGAGCGCTCCTGCAAGCTGCCCATGGACCATTTCGGGAAGGCAGCAGCGGCCGCCTCGATCGCCCGCTCGACCAGCGCGCGGTCGGCGCGCGCGTACTCGCCGATCACGTCGGAGAGATCCGCCGGATTGATATTCCGGTTGACCTGAGGGCTCTCGATCCACTCGCCGGCAACGTAGTTCTTGAACTGGGTCATGGGCTGATCCTCTGTCCTGCTGAGTGCTTAGAGCGCCCCCTCACCCCAACCCTCTCCCCGTTGGGAGAGTCTCCCCGTTGGGGAGAGGGGGCAAATGCGTTCTTCTCCCTCTCCCCTCGGGGAAAGGGTTGGGGTGAGGGGGAGACCATGTCTC
>DATMMM010000043.1:0-10785 GCA_035569735.1 Allostellaceae bacterium
GACACTCATGAAGCCGCCGAAGGCCTGCAGCAGCGGATCGTAGCCGGGCTTGTCCTTGAGCGGACCCTTGGCGCCGAAGGCGCCGATGGTGCAATAGACGAGGCGCGGCTTTTTCCGGCGCAGAGTCGCGGCGTCGAGCCCGAGCTCCGCCGCCGTGCCCGGCCGCAGGTTCTGGATCACCACATCCGCGCGCTCGAGGATCAGCCGCTCGAGCCGTCCGCGATCCCCGGCGTCGCGCAAGTCCACGACCACCGAGAGCTTGTTGCGATTGAGGCTCTGGAACAGCGCCGAATGCCCATGCCAAAAGGGCGGCGCCCATCTGCGCGCATCGTCGCCGTCCGGTTTCTCGACCTTGATCACGGTGGCGCCGAGATCGCCGAGTATCTCGCCCGCGAACGGCGCCGCCACGTTGTGGCCGAGCTCCACCACCACGATATCGCGAAGCGGCGCCTCGGCACTCATCCCGTCCTCCCTCAAGTCCCCGCCTACGCTAGACCGCACAGCGGAGGAGGGTCAATGAAGCGAAACAACTCGAATCTTAGCGCAGAGGTCGCAGAGGATGCGCAGAGGACGCTGGGGAGCGGCATCATCCTCCGCGTTCCCCGCGCTGCCCCTGCGTCCTCTGCGCTAAGGCTTTCTTAGCCCGCCGTCTGCGCGATCCCGCCCCTGAGGCTGCCGGCTTCGATGTTGCGCCAGAGCACCTCTTGGCCCTTGGGGAGCGCGCGGCTGTTGGGCATGGCGAGCCAGAGGCGCATGAGCAGCCGATCCTGCCCGCTCGAGGCGTCGTCCTCGAAGGGCGTGCGGCCGTGATAGGTGACGTGCGAGTTCAGGAACTGGATGTCGCCGGGCTCCAGCGTCATCTCGAAGGAGAGCTCCTTGGCGAGCGCCAGGAGCAGGTCGAGCGCCTCGGTCTGCGCGGCGCTCAGCTTGGGCACGCCCGGCACGGTCTGCGCCGCCTCGATGTAGGTCAGCGAGAAATGACTGGTGAAACGGCCGTCGCGCACGCCGAAGACCGGCAGCGCATAGACGTTCTCGGCGGTCTCGGATTCCTCGCCGTGCCGGCTGCGGTAGTAAGACTCGAACAGCAGCCCGCAGAGATCGGGCCGACGCTTCAGCATCTCGTTCATGACGGAGACCGAGCTGCAGATCGTGCTGACGCCGCCCTTGGCGGCCTGGCGGAGGCAGAGCAGCGCCACCACATCGGTGCGGTCGGTGTGGAAGCGCAGCGCCCCGTTGGTGAGCGTGCGCGCGTAGGAGGACAGGAACGGCTTGCCATCGGCCATGCGCACGCGCTCGATCTGGCCGTATTTCTTGCCGACCTCGGCGCCCTCGTCGCGGATCGAGCGCATGAGCTCGCCGTTGCGGTTCTGGAACACCGGCGTGCCGATGTTCGCCCCGAGGCCGAAATAGAGCCGGCGCAGCCGGTCCTCGCCGTAGCGCGCTACGGGCAGGCCGCGGAGCTTCACCATGCCGCAACCTGTCTCGAGCTCCTCGGCGATGTCCGACAACAGCTCCGCCAAGTTGGGCAGCGGGAAATCCGCGCGACGGATCTGATGCCAGGCAAGACCGCGGCGCTCGACGCCCTCGAGCGCGCTCTCGATCTCGGCGATGTCCGCCGGCCCGAGGTCGCGGACCCAGCGGGTCGAGCCCGCGATATCCTTGCCGAGCCACGCGCAAGCGCCGCTGATCGGAGCGAGATCGATCATCGGAAAACGAGCCTTCTCTGTCAAAGCCGCGGAAACGCTAGTCCCAAGCCGCCGACGGCGTCAATGCGGGGCGCCTTGACGCTCCGGAGATCCGGCACCTAGCATTCCCGCGCCCGTCCGCTCCGGAAAGGATCGCGCCCATGCCGGCTCCCCTCACCCGCTCACTCGGCGAATTCGTCTCCGGTCTCCGCTTCGAGGCCCTGCCTGAGGCCGCCATCGAGGTCGTCCGGCTCGGCTTCACCGATTGCGTCGCCACGATTTTGGCGGGCGCCTCGGAGCCGGTGGCGCGCATCGTGCGCGACGGCCTGGGCACACGCGGCGCCCAGGCCGAGGCGCGCCTCACCTTCGGAGCCGAGCGCGCGAGCGCGCCCGAGGCGGCGCTCGCCAACGGCACCGCGGGCCACGCGCTCGACTATGACGATGTCGCCATCGGCGGCCATCCGAGCGTGGTGCTGGTGCCGGCGGTGCTCGCCGAGGCGGAAGCGCTGGGCGCGGACGGCCGCGCGGCGGTCGCGGCCTATGTCGCGGGCTACGAGACCTGGGCGCATCTGATCGAGCGCGATCCCGATCCCTACCACCGCAAAGGCTGGCACCCGACCGCGGTGATGGGTCCGGTGGCGGCCGCCGCGGCGATCGCCAATCTGCGCCGGCTCGATGCGGAGAAAGCCAGCATGGCGCTCGCCATCGCGGCCTCGATGTCCGCGGGCGTGGTGGCGAATTTCGGCACCATGACCAAGCCGTTCCAAGCGGGCCGCGCCGCGCAGTCCGGCGTCATCGCCGCGCGCCTCGCGTCGGCGGGCATGACCGCATCGGCGGACGCGCTCGAGCATTCGGTCGGCCTGCTGCGCGCGCTCTCGCCGCAGGGCCGCGTCGACACCGAGACGGCTCTCGAAACGCTCGGTAAAACCTGGCGCATCGCGGAGAAGGGCCTCAACGTCAAGAAGTACCCGATGTGCTACGGCGTCCATCGCGCGCTCGACGGCATGCTCGACCTCATGCGCGAGCACAAGCTGACGGCCGCGAGCGTCACGGAGATCGCGGTCACCACCGGGAAGACCCAAGCCACCATGCTGCGCAATCACCGGCCGCAGACCGGGCTCGAGGCGAAGTTCAGCATGGAATTCGCGATGGCCTCCGCCTTGACCGCCGGCCGGGCCGGGCTCTCCGAGCTCACCGACGGTTTCGTGCGTCGGCCCGAGGTGCAGAGCGTGATGGGCAAGGTCAAGATCGCCACCACCGACACGGTGGCCGAGGACGACCCGATCTTCGCCGCCTTCGACAAGATCGACGTGACGCTCGCGGACGGCAAGCACCTCGCGAGCCCCGAGCTGCGCCACGCCCGCGGACACTGGTCGCTCCCCCTCCACGCCGACGAGCTCTGGGCGAAGTTCCGGGATTGCGCGGCGAGCACGCTGCAGGAGGATGGCGCTCGCAGCTTGTTCGAGGGCCTGCAAACGCTGGAGCGGCAGGGCAATCTCCGCGAGCTCGGCGCGCATTGATCGCGCTGAATCCCTGGCCTAGACGGCGCGCCCGTGCGGCGCGGTAAGCGCCTCAGCGCGCGAGCGCCTCCCAGTGCGAGGCGAAGACGATCACCGACAGGATGAAGCCGAGCACAACGTTGACGGCGACGCCCGAGGTGAATGCGAGAAACGGCTTGGAGCCGCCCGTCGCCAACTCCCGAACCCGCGTGGTCAGGCCGATGCTGAAGAAGCAGAAGATGAAGCTCCAGGTCCTGAGGTCCTTGATCGGCGCGACGAAGCCGGGGTTCACGGTCTTGTTGAAGTCGGCAAGGCCCAGGTCGCCCGACGCCGCGGTGGCGATCAAGGAGGCGATGAGGAAGCCCAGCACGAACTTCGGGAATCGCCACCAGATCTCCGCGGGGCTCGGCCGGCGTCCGGTCTCCGCGCGCTCCCAGCGCGTGGTCGCAACGATCGCGAGCACGAAGGCCCAGATGCCGATCCAGACGTCGCGCCCCACCACCTTCATCAGCGTGAAGGCCCAGATGGACTGGTCGGCGGTGCCGGCGACCACGCCTTGGCTGGCGTAATCGCCGTAGGCCTGCGCCGCCGCGAACCCGGCGGCATCCGCGAATTCCGAGGTGCCGATCCACGCACCGCCGACGCCCGCGGGCAGATGCAGCGCGCGCGACGCCAACGGCAGGACGAAGATCATCACGATCGCCCAGAGGATGACCGTCGCGATCGCAATCGACGCATGTTCCTTCTTGGCGCCCACGGCGCCCGCGACGGCAATCGCGGCCGAGACGCCGCAGACCGCGCCACCCGCCCCCAGAGTCGCCGCGAAACGTGGGTCGAGCTTGAGCCTGATCGCAACCCAGTAGATCACCAGGAACGTCGCGATCGAGACCACCGACGCCTGAAGGATGGCGACAGGGCCGGCCCAGAGGATGAGCGTGAAGGGCAGGGTCGCGCCCAACAGCACGATGCCGACCTTGATGTAGAACTCGACGCGGAAGCCGACGTCGAGCCATTTCGGTAAGCCCACAAGGTTGGACAAGACGAGCCCGACCGCCAGCGCCACCAAGGGCGGCTCAAGATTGTAGGTGCTGGCCTGATCCCACTGGCCGATCGCGAAGATCACGACGGAGCTGAGATAGAGAAGGATGAACGCCGGAATGAATTCCCGCGCCCTATATCCAAGCGCGCCGAGCGCGAGGGAGAACATCGCGAGCCAGGCGATGAATTGAGCGACGTAGCGATCGACATTCGCGGCAAAATGGGCGCCGAGCTGCGCCAAATTCGACCATTTCGCGGGCGTCACGGCGATCCACCGGACGCTTGAGCCGTTCGCGAAGGCGACGTAGGCGATGACGACGATCCCGAGCCCAAGCCAGATCGCCCACCAATCCTCCTTGAGCCAGAGCTCGCGCCAGCCCTGGCTCGCCGGCCGTATCAGATCACTCGGGACTTCCGCGTCGATCCTGCTCATCGAGGATGCTCCTCTGCGAAGCCGGCCAGTCCAGCGGTCGTCGCCGCACCATCCTCACGCCGCGAGGTCGAGACAAAGACCCCTCCGAAGCGCCGCGCGTGCCGTGGCGAGCACCCGGGCCAACGCGCAGGGGCTGACGCCGTCACGCTGCATCAGAAGATGAACCATCGGCTCGGCCAGCACTTCCGCCAAGTCCGGTTCCGTGCCCGCAACACGCCACCGATTTCCCGCTC
Organism: Allostellaceae bacterium; assembly: GCA_035569735.1. GTDB lineage: Bacteria > Pseudomonadota > Alphaproteobacteria > ATCC43930 > CGMCC-115725 > DASZHJ01. The sequence continues at coordinate 4,889 of DATMMM010000043.1, forward strand.
TGCAGCGATGTTCCCGCTCGACCGTCATGCATCACCTCCATCGGAGAGATGGCATTCGTATATGACACCACTTAAATGTCAATATCATCTTATATACAGATTATTCATGTTATTATCTGACAGCCGTATGAATTCAACAAACGGTTAGAGGCCCAAATAGGCGCGGCGGATCTCGGGCATGGCCGCAAGCGCCGAGGGCGCGCCCGCCGTGACGATGCGGCCTTCCGCCATGACATAGGCCTGCTCGCTCACGGCGAAAGCCAGATGAACGTTCTGCTCGACCAGCAGGATGGTGAGGCCGGCGTCCTTGAGCGCCTTGAGCGCCGCGAACAGCTGATGCACCACCACGGGTGCCAACCCCAGCGACAGCTCGTCGATGATGAGCACCTCGGGATCGGACATCAGGCCGCGCCCGATCGCCAGCATCTGCTGCTCGCCGCCGGAGAGCGTGCCGGCTTTCTGGCGCCGGCGCTCCTGGAGACGCGGGAACAGCGTGAAGACCTGCTCGATGCCGTCGGCATATTTGCGCGCGGCGCGCTTGGAGAACGCGCCCATCTGCAGATTTTCCTCGACCGTCATCGCGCCGAACAGCTGGCGTCCCTCGGGGACCAGCACGAGGCCGCGCGCGGCCTTGGCGTGCGGCGGCAGGCTCGTCACGTCCTCGCCGCTGAAGAGCACCCGTCCACTCCACGGCCGAATGCTGCCCACGACCGTCTTGAGCGTCGTGGTCTTGCCCGCGCCATTCGCGCCGACGATGGTGGTGAGCCGGCGGTGCGGAACCGCGATCGAGATGCCCCAGAGCACCTGTACCTCGCCGTAGCCGGCCTCGAGGCCGCCGATCTCCAGGATCGCATCGCTCATCCTAGCGGCCGCCCTGGAGTTCCGCCGCGAGCGCGGGATCGCCCAGATAGGCTTCGATCACCGCCGGGTCGTTCGCGACCTCCGCGGGCGTCCCTTCGGCGAGCTTCTGCCCGGAGCTCAGCACGACGATCCGCTCCGAAAGGCTCATGATCGCGTGCATCAGGTGCTCGATGATCAGGATGGTGATGCCGCGCTCGCGGATCCGGCGCATGACGGAGATCATGTGCTCAACCTCGGTCGGGTTCAGGCCGGCGAGCACCTCGTCGAGCAGCAGCAGTGCCGGCCGCGATGACAGCGCGCGGGCCAGCTCCAGGCGCTTCTTGCCGGCGATCGTGAGTTGCGCGGCGGGAACCGCGAGCCGGTCCTCGAGTCCGACGAGCGCCGCCGCCTCGCGCGCCGCCGCGCGCGCGCCGGTGACGGCCAGGTTCTCGCGTCCGAAGCAGGCGCTCACCGTGCAATTCTCGAGCACGGTCATCTCCGCCAGCGGCTGCACGATCTGGTGCGTGCGCGCAAGCCCGCTGCGCGCGATCCGGTAGGGTGGCGCTCCCGTGATGTCGACGCCGCGGAACACGACGCGGCCCGTATCGGCCGGGAAAACGCCGTTGATCAGGTTGAAGAGCGTCGATTTACCCGCACCATTGGGCCCGATCAGGCCCGTGATCTCGCCCTCCTTCACCTCGAAGCTCAGATGATCGATGGCGAGCACGCCGCCAAATCTCTTCGTCAGATCCTGGATTTCGAGCAGCGCCGTCATTCGAGCACGCTCCGCAACCGTGGCCAGCGGGCATAGATCCAGCGCATGAGCCCTCCGGGCGCGAACAATACGATGACCAGCAGCAAGGCGCCGGCGAGCACCAGCTGGAAATTCGCGAAGGTCTCGGAGGTCAGCAGCCAGCCGCGCAGCTCCTCGTAAAGATAGGCGCCGAGCGCCGGACCGGTGATGGTGCCCTGTCCGCCCAACATGACGATCACGATCGCCTCGGTCGACAGCGTCAGATCGAAGGCGTCGGAGGGCTGGATGAAGGCGCTCTTGAAAAAATACAGCCCGCCGGCGACCGCCGGCAGGAACGCCGATGTGCTGTAGGCGATCGCCTTGAAGAGCGGCGTCGGCACGCCCAGCACGCCGGCGGCGTCCTCGTTCTGCCCGATGGCGAGCAAGCCGAGCCCGAATTTCGAGCTCTTGATCGCATAGCTGAGATAGAGCGAGAGCCCCATGACCGCGACCAGAAGAAAATAGATGATCCACAAGGCCCGCGCGGGACCGCCGAGCGGCTGGAACAGCTCGGTGGAGAGGTAGAGCCCCGCGGATCCACCCCAGGGCTCGAAGTTCGTGACGAAGGCCTGGACCGCCTCGTTGACGCCGATGGTCGAGAGCGCGAAGAAGGCGCCGCGCAAGCGCAGGATGCCGAGACCGAAGACCAGCGCCAGGCAACTGACGGCGATCCCGGACGCGAGCGCCGCCGCCGCCAACGGCCAGCCATGCGCGCTCATCAGGTAGACGCAGATGTATCCGCCGAGTCCGAAGAAGACGATGCTGCCGAAATTGATGTAGCCGCAGTAGCCCAGCATGATGTTGAGATTGCTCGCGAGCGTGATGTAGACGGCCGCAAGCAACAGGCTCTCGCGCAGCTGGACATCGCCATTGAGCGCGGGCGAGAGGAAAACCGCGATCACGACCGCGATCACCCAGAAGAATGGGCGCCGCAGGATCACCCGCACGCCGGTCGTCCCATCGGTGCCGCGCGCGCTCACGTCACCGCCGCCTGAGCGCAAAGATCCCGCGGGGAAACAAGATCAAGGCCGCCACGAAAAGCCCGAACTCGATGACCAGGGTCCAGCTCACCGGCATGAACGGCGTCGCCAGCCCCTCGACGAGCCCGAGCGCGATGCCGCCGAGCAGCGCTCCGGTGGGGTTGCCGAGTCCGCCCAGCGCGGTCACCACGAAGCTCTTGAGCTGATAGGCGTCGCCCGAGAGCACCGTGAACGGGAACATCGTCGCGATCAGCATCCCGGAAACGCCGGCCAGCGCCGAGCCGAGAGCGAACGCGAGCGACAGCACGCGCGTGGTCGGGATGCCCACGAGCTCCGCGGCCTCGCGATTGTCGGCCACTGCGCGGATCGCCTTGCCGACGCGCGTGCGGTAGAGGAACAGATAGAGGAGCCCGGCCAGAACCGCGGTGAGCCCAGCCGCCAGGATGTGGGTGCCCGGGAAGGTATAGCGATTCCAGCTCACGCCCGGCAGCGTCACGGCGACGTTGAAGAGCCGGGTGCCCCAAACCGCCGTGCCGAGTCCGATCAGCACGAGATTGACCGAGAAGGTCGAGAGCAGGCTCATGAGCGGCGGACGGCCGATCATCCTGTGCACCGCGACCCAATAGAGCAGCAAGCCCACGAGAAAGCCCACGACGAAGATCGGCGGCAGCGCCAGATAGGGCGGCACACCGAAGGCGCTGGTCGAAATATAAAGCGCGAACATGCCTCCGACGATCAAGGCACCGTGCGTCAGGTTGACGACATTCATGACGCCCCAGATAAGCGTGATGCCCATCGCGGCGAGGCCGTAGACCGCGCCCACCAGCAGGCCATCGACGATGGAGACAAGGATGCCCGCCATGCGAGATCAGGCTTCAAGCATGGGCGGTCGCACCTGGCCGCCCCTGCCGCGGCTGCTGTCTCAGTGCAAGGGATAGAGCAGATCGGCGGTTTGGGCCAATGTCGGCCAGACGATCTCGCGCGCGAGCTTACCGTCCTTCATCTGCCATTGGGCCAGCACCATCTCATGGGCGAGCTGCAGGCCGTGGCGCTTGGGCTCGGTCGCGAATTTGACCCGGCCAAAGAACGTGGTGACGTCGGTCGCGTTGAGCGCCGCCGCCACCTTCTCGGGCTCGATCGAGCCGGCTTGCTCGATCGCATGCTGCAGGATGGCGCCGCCGGAATAGCCGGAGGCCGAATGATAATCGGCATTCAGATTGAACTTCGCCTTGAAGGTTTTGGCGAACTCGGCGCCGGTCGGGCCGAAATCCGGCTTGTAGACGGCCTGGGGCTCCCATTGCGAGGGCACGGAGATGCCGAGCGCGGCCGGACCCAGGGTCGCGAACTCCTCGTTCCCGGGCGCCACCAGGAGGCTCACCCATTTGAGATTGGCCTTCTGGTCGTAGAGCTGACGCGCGAGCGTGGCGCCATCGGGATAATGACCACCGCCGAGCAACGCATCGGCCTGCGAGCCGATGATCTTGTTGACGATGGCGCTGTAGTCGGTGGTGTTCGGCGGATAGGCTTCGTCGAGCACGATCTTGAGCCCCGCCTCGCTCGCCTGCTCGCGGGCGGCGCCCACCACCGCCTTCGAGAACGGATCGTCCGAATAGACGAAGGCCACGGTGGCCTGCGGGTTCTTGGCGTGGAGCGCGTCGACCGCGCCGCTCAAATAGTGATCCGCCGAGGTGATGACCTGGAACAGGTACTTGTTGCCGAGCTCGTAGGTCTTGCCCTCGGCACCGCCCGTGACCACCATGATCTTGCCGTACTGCTCGCTGATCACGGTGGCGGTTCCGGTGAGGCCCGAGGAATAGGGGCTGAACAGGAACTGCGCCTTGTCCTGGACGATGAGGCGCGTATAGAGCTGCTGCACCCGGCCGCCCTGGGACTGGTCGTCGTAGGTGACGTAGCGCACCTTGTAGCGCTTGTCGCCCGCCTTGATGCCGCCGGCCGCATTCACCTCATCCCGCCACATCTCGGCGCCGCGCATTTGGGCGACCGAATCCACGTTGAGCGAGCCGGTCTGCGACAGGGTCATGCCGATGGTGATTTCGTCGTCCGCCGCCAGCGCGGGCGCGGCAGTGAACACGCCCAGCGCAATGGCCGCCGCAGCGAGCTTTCCTCGGAGCATGGTCGCCTCCCGTTCGTGGCCAATGCAGGTTTATCAGTCGTTGAGCGCAGCGCTTGGCCTGGCGCCGATGTTCGCCGCGCCTGCCCGATCCGTCAAGCTGGGCGGGTCCGCCAGCCGGTGCCGGGGCTTTGTGCGCCAGCCCGAATCTTGCTCCACTGGAGCGCCATCACCGAGGGAGGGCTGAAACCATGCCATCCGGCGTCTTCGATTCGATCCTGCTGCGGGATTCCTGGAGCACCGAGGAGTTGCGCCGCGTGTTCTCCGACGAGAACCGCGTGCAGAAATGGTACGAGGTTGAGGCGATGCTCGCCTCCGAGCAGGCCGCCTTCGGCATCCTGCCGCGCGAGGCCGCGGGCGAGATCATGCGAAACGCCAAGGTCGAGAAGGTCGACCTCGCCGAGATCGCCCGCGCCATGGGCGAGGCGAAGCACCCGCTGGTGCCGGCGCTTCGTGCGCTGCAAAAACTCTGCAAGCCGGAGCTCGGAGAGTGGCTGCATTACGGGCCCACGACCCAGGACATCCTCGATACCGGCATGGCGCTCCAACTCAAGGAAGCGCACGCCATCGTCTTGCGCGACCTCCGCGCCGTCGGCCGCGCGCTCTATGGGCTCGCCGAGCGCCACCGCGCCACGCCGATGGCCGGCCGCACACACGGCGTGCAGGCGCTTCCGATCACCTTCGGGCACAAATGCGCGATCTGGCTGCGCGAGGTCTCGCGCCACCGCGAGCGTCTGGCGGAGGCGGAGAAACGCGTCTTCGTCGGCAGTCTGGTGGGCGCCGTCGGCACCATGGCGTCCTTCGGGCCCAAAGCCGTCGAGCTCGAGGCGGCGGTGATGCGGCGCCTGGGCCTCGCGCAAGCGGATATCTCCTGGCATCCCGCGCGCGACCGCTTCGCGGAGTATGCGAGTATCCTGGGACTGGTCGCGGGCACGCTCACCAAGATCGCGACCGAGGTGTTCCATCTGCAGGCGACCGAGGTCGACGAGGTCGAGGAGCCCTTCAATCCCGGCAAGGTCGGCTCCTCCACCATGCCGCACAAGCGCAACCCGAGCCTCTGCGAGACCATGATCACCGTGGGCCGCACGCTGCGCTACGACGTCGCGATCATGCAGGAGGCGCTGGTGCAGACCCACGAGCGCGAGAGCGCCGT
>DATMMM010000044.1:0-2662 GCA_035569735.1 Allostellaceae bacterium
GCCGCGCGCGGCGAGCGCGCGGCGCACGGTCACGGCGCGCTTCTGCGCGAGGCTCAGCGCGGGCCGGGGCAGCGGCGTGTCGCGGACCATCGGCACCACGGGAATAGTGTCGTAGCCGTGGACGCGCAGCACCTCCTCGACCAAATCCGCCTCGCCCACGATGTCGGGCCGCCACGACGGAGGCTCGACCGAGAAGCCGCCTTCGCGGCTGCTCACGGCGAATCCCAGGGCCTCGAGAATGCGCCGCTGCTCCTCCGCCGGCACCTCGACGCCGCCCAGCGTGTGGGTGCGCTCGCTGCGCAGGAAATAATGCCGGCGCCACTCAGGCACCGCGCCGGCGATCGCGACCTCGGAGGGCTCGCCGCCGCAGATCTCCAGGATGAGCCGTGTCGCGAGCTCCACGCCTGGCACCGCCATCTCCGGATCGAGGCCGCGCTCGAAGCGATAACGCGCATCGGATTGGATGCCGAGCCGGCGCCCGGTTGACGCGGTGCGCACGGGATCGAAGAGCGCGGATTCCAGCAGCACGGATGTCGTCGACTCCGTGCAGCCGCTGGCCTCGCTGCCGATCACGCCGCCGAGCCCCTGGACGCCCTGATTGTCGGCGATCACGGTAACGGCGGGATCGAGCTCGTAGGTCTTGCCGTTGAGCGCCAGGATCATCTCGCCCGGGCGCGCGCCGCGCACCGCGAGGTCGCCCTGGAGCTTGCCGGCATCGAAGGCGTGGAGCGGCCGGTTCACGTCGAAGGTGATGAAATTGGTGATGTCGACCAGCGCCGAGATCGGCCGCAGCCCGATCCCCGTGAGGCGGTCCTGGAGCCAGCGCGGGCTCGGCCCGTTCTTGAGGCCGCGGATGAGCCGGCTCACGTAGAGCTGGCACGCCTTGTCGTCGGGCCCGGCAAGATGCACGGCGGTGGGCGCCGGGAATTTACCGGGAACCGGCGAGGTGTCGAGCGCGCGCAGGCTGCCGAGCCCCGCCGCCGCCAGGTCGCGCGCGATGCCGCGCACGCCCAGGCAATCCGCGCGGTTGGGCGTCACCTTGACGTCGAGCACGGGATCGTTGAGGCCCAGCACCTGCGCGAAGGACGCGCCGACCTCTCCGCGCGGCAGATCGATGATGCCCTCGTGATCCTCGGAGAGGCCCATCTCGAATTCTGAGCACAGCATGCCACGCGAGGCGACTCCGCGGATCATGGTCTCCTTGAGCAGCATGCTCGTGCGCGGGATCACGGTGCCGACGGGCGCGAACACGCCCAGCATGCCCGCCCGAGCGTTGGGCGCGCCGCAGACCACTTGCACCTGGCCCTGCGCGGTCTCGACCTGGCAGACCTTGAGCCGATCGGCCTGGGGATGCGGCTCGGCCGAGATCACCCGCGCCACCGTGAAGGGCTTCAGGTCCTTCGCGCGGTCCTCGACGCTCTCGACCTCGAGGCCGAGCATGACCAGCGTGCGGACGATCTCCTCGAGGCTCGCGGCGGTCGCGAGATGAGTCTTGAGCCAGCCGAGCGTCAGCTTCATCGCTGCAGCCCCGCCGCCATCGAGGGCACTTCCAGCGCCTGGAAACCGTAGTGCCGGAGCCAGCGCAGGTCGCTGTCGTAGAACGCGCGCAGGTCGGGGATGCCGTACTTCAGCATGGCGATGCGCTCGATCCCCATGCCGAAGGCGAAGCCCTGGTAGATCGCGGGGTCGATGTTGCAGTTCTCCAGCACCTTCGGATGCACCATGCCGGAGCCGAGGATCTCCAGCCAGTCGCCACCGGCGCCGATCTTGAGCCCGCCACCCTCGCGCGAGCAGCCGATATCCACCTCCGCCGATGGCTCCGTGAAGGGGAAGTAGCTCGGGCGGAAGCGCACGGGCAGATCGTCCATCTCGAAGAAGGCGCGGCAGAACTCGATGAGGCAGCCCTTGAGATGGCCCATATGCGTGCTGCGGTCGATCACCAAGCCTTCGACCTGGTGGAACATCGGGCTGTGGGTGGCGTCGTGGTCGCTGCGGAAGGTGCGGCCGGGCACGATGATCCGGATCGGCGGCTTCTCCGCGAGCATGGTGCGGATCTGCACGGGCGAGGTGTGGGTTCGCAATACCTTGCGGCTGCCGTCGCGCTTCCCGGTGAGATAGAAGGTGTCCATCTCCTGGCGCGCGGGATGCTCCGGCGGGATGTTGAGCGCGGTGAAATTATAGAAGTCGTCCTCGATGTGCGGACCTTCGGCGACCTTGAAGCCCATCTCGCCGAAGATCGCGATGAGCTCGTCGGTGGTCTGGCTGATCGGATGCACGCGCCCCTCGCCGCCGATCTCCACCGGCAAGGTCACGTCGATCCGCTCGCCCACGAGCCGGCGCTCGATGTCCTTGTGCAGCAGCTTGTCCGCGGCCGCGGTGATCGCCGTCTCGACCTCGTCCTTCAAACGATTGAGCGCGGCGCCCGCGGCGCGGCGCGCATCGGCCTCGAGCGTCCCCAGCGTCTTCATGAGCTGCGTCACCCGGCCCTTGCGGCCGAGCGCGGAGACGCGCACCTGCTCCAGCTCATCGCGGCTATCCGCCGAGGAGACCGCATCGAGGATCTCGCGGCGGACCGGGTCGAGTTCTTGCTCTGTCATGCCTTCTCCTGAAGAGGGGCGAACGCGCGATGTCTCAGTTGGCGGGCGCCGGACCCGCGAGTCCC
>DATMMM010000045.1:0-5201 GCA_035569735.1 Allostellaceae bacterium
GAACGCAAGACGCGCCGGATCGCTGGTTTGTGACAGCGCTCAGCCCGGCGAGAGCACGTGGATGACGCGGCTCGCGATCATCTCCTTGGTCTTGGCGGCGTAGGCGGCCATGTGCGCCGCCGCCGCATGGGCCTTGAGCGCGTCGATGCTCTCCCACTTCTCCACCACGACGAAGGTGTCGGGGCCGAGCTTGGTCTGGATGCTGCCAAGGTCCTCGGCGTCGACCGCGGGGCCGTATTCGATGCAGCCCTTCTCCGCGCGGACCGCCGGGATGTTCGCGTGGAACAGCTTCAATATGGAGTCGCGCATGCCGGGCTTGGCGGTGACGATGGCGAGGACGTGGATCATGTCGGTCCCTCCGGTTGATCGAGGCGATGCGGCCGCTCAGGCCTGGGCTAAATGCGCCATAGCGGCATCGACGCCGCCCTTGCCATGCGGAATGCCCATGACACCGAGTGTCATCTCCACGGCGGCGAGCGCGCCCAGCAGCATCGGCTCGTTGAGATCGCCCATATGGCCGATGCGAAACACGCGGCCCTTGAGCCGGTCGAGCCCACCGCCGAGCGAGACATTGAAGCGGTCGAGACAGGCCTGGCGAAAAGCGTCGGCGTCGTGCCCCTCGGGGAGCAGCACGGCGGTCACGGAGTCCGATTCCACGCGCGGGTCCGAGGCAAAGATCTCGGGGCCGTTGTTCTGCCGCCAGGCGCGTACCGCGCGCCGGGTCGCCTCGGCGAGCCGGTGATGGCGCGCGAAGAGCGCCTCGAGCCCCTCCTCCAGGATCATGCGCAGCGCTTCCTGCAGCCCGAAGTAAAGATGAGCCGGGGCGGTGCCGGGATAGCTGGTCTGCTCGAGCCCGGTCATGCACCGGCGCCAGTCCCAGTAGATGCGCGGGAGCCGCGCAGTCTCGCTGGCCTTGAGCGCCTTCCGGCTGACGCCCGTGAAGGACATGCCGACCGGCAGCATCAGCCCCTTCTGCGAGCCGCCGACCACCACGTCGACCTGCCAATCGTCCATGCGGAAATCGTAACAGCCGAGCGACGAGATGACGTCTACGAGAAAGAGCGCGGGGTGACCGGCACGGTCGATGGCGCGCCGGATCTCGGCGCAGCGGTTCGCCACTCCCGTCGAGGTCTCGTTGTGGACCAACAGCACGGCTTTGAGCTCATGCTGGCGATCCTCTTTGAGGCGCGCCTCGACCGCCGCCGGATCGACACCTGCGCGCCAGTCGCCGGGCAGCGTCTCGGCAAGGATGCCCAGCTCCTCCGCAAGCTGGGCCCAGTTGAGCGAGAAATAGCCGGATTCCAACACCAGCACCTTGTCCCCGGGCGAGAACACGTTGACCAAGGCTGCCTCCCAGGCGCCATGGCCCGTCGCGGCATAGACCAGGACCGCCTGCTCGGTGCGGAACACCTTGCGCAGGCCTTCGGTGCATTCGGCGGCGATGGCCTTGAACTCCGCACCCATGAAATCGATCGCCGGGCGATCCATCGCCCGCATGACCCGTTCGGGAATGTTGGTGGGGCCGGGATTCTGGAAGAACTGACGTCCGCGCGTAACGGCCATGGGCAAGGTCCTCGGATCCAAGACTCGGCTACTGCCGTGCGCCCGTATTAGGCCCTAGGGAACCCGCCGAATGAAATGGCGAAATGCGCCGGGCTCCCATGTGCGCGCCCGTGACCCCGCGACTAGCGTCGGTTGACTGGATTTTCCAAACGGATGGCGGCGAGGAGCGCCGGGACGGCTACTGGCGCTGTCGGCTGCCCTTGCGCTGCTCGTCCATCAGCTCGCGGACCTTGCGTTGCTCCCAATCGCGGGTCGACCACGGGAGGAGCTCATAGGTGTAAGCCGCATGCAGCCCGACGATCAGGCCCCAGCCGATCAGAACCTTGTAGAACCAGACCTCGCCCGGCGTCGACACATCGACCAGGAGCAGGGCCACATTACCGAAGACGAAGATGCTCAGGTGCGTATAGAGCAGGCGCAGACTCTTAACCTTTCGCCACGCCCACTGCTCCAGCTCCACCTCGCGGGCTGCCTCGCGGACACCCACCCCGGCGCGGAGCTCGACGGGCTCGCTGGCGCCGCCTTTAACCCTTTGCGTGCTCGTTTGACTCTCCATGGCTCGGCAGCTGCCCTGCCGGCTGGGCTGACATATAGCAATGTCCCAGGGGAGCGACAACCGAAGCCTTCTACTTGTCGCAAGCTCCGGTCATGAAATCCTCTCAACTGTTAATATAGGGCCCTTCTGGTGATCGGTTGATAAGGGTGGGCTGGGCGTGCCCGTGCCTAGCGCATAGGCAGCGTCATCGGAAAGATCTCGTCGAGCGGTCGCCGGGCGTAGTCCGCCTCCGACACTCGGGCGAGCGCGGCTCGTTGACCGCGGCTCATCGCCTCCGTCACCGCCTGAATATCGACGGTCTTCACCTCGCCGTCGGCCACGACCTGGCGGCCGTCGACGAAGACGTCGGTGATGGGGCGGTCGAGCCCGCTGAATACAAGGCTGTTCAAGGGATCGCGGACAGGCTGCAGGCTCGGGTGCGCCAGGTCGACCAGCGACAAGTCGGCTTTGCAGCCGGGCGCGAGCCGGCCGAGGTCGCTGCGCCGCAGCGCCTTGGCGCCGCCCATCGTGGCGGCATCGAACACTTGCGCCAGGCTGGTCGCCTCGACGTTCTCGGCCGCGACCTTGCACAGCACCGTCGCCCAGCGCATCTCGTCGATGAAATTATGCGGGAAGGTGTCGGTGCCGAGGCCGATATTGATGCCGAGGCGCCGGTACTTGCCGAAATCCTCCAGGAGGATGCCGCGGCGAGCGAAAATGTTCGGGCAATGCGCCACCGAGGCGCCGGAGCGCGCCATGCGCTCGAGATCGCCTTTGCGTGGCCAGCGGATCCAGCTGTGCTCGTCCACGAAGATGCAGTGCGCGATGATGGCGCCGTCATAGAGAACGCCGATCTGGTCGAGCCACTCGAGCGGGGTCTTGCCGTGCCGCGCGGTCATCTCGCGGAACTCGACCACGCTTTGGGAGGCGTGGATCTGCAGCGGCGCGTTGCGGGTCTTGGCGGCCTCGACGCTCGCCTGCAGCAGCTCCTCGGTGCAGGTATCGACCTGCGCCGGCGCCAGCATGCCGAAAAGACGCCCGCTCGGGTGCCGCGCCGCCGCATCGATCACGCTGAGCGCCTGCGTCATCGCGTCGCGCCCCGCCGCCTCGTTCCATTCGTATTCCACCCGGTGGCCGTTGCGGGTGAACCACCGAGCCGAGCGATAGGACGGCGCCAGGCAAGCGCGGATGCCGCTCTCCGCGAGATCCTCGATCCAGCCGGATCGCGGCGCGGAATAGTCCACGAAGGTGGTGACACCGCTCTTCAGGAGCTCCGAGACCGCGAACAAGGCCGCGGCGCGCCGGGCGTCCTCGTCGGGACGAACCAGCAGCATGAATTCGTAGAGCGAGCTCATGCCGAGCCGCGGCGAGCCGCGCTCCTCCATCAAGCCGCGATTGAACGGCTCGCTGGCGGGGTGGGAATGAATGTTCACCAGCCCCGGCATCACCATGCGCCCGCGCCCGCTGATCTCCCGGTCGGCCGGACCGCCGTAGCCCCGCCCGACGAACGAGATCCGGTCGCCAGCGAAGACCACGTCGCCGTCGCGGAGGTATTCGTGCCGGCCCTGGGATTCGTTCCAGGCGATGACCCAATCCGCGTGCTTGATGGCGGTGGTGCTCATGGGGCGCCTCGAGGCCGGTCTTGCATCGGGAGTGCTATGTTGCATCAATCGGCTCTCCGAGCCAGCCCCGATCGAGAGAAACCCATGAGCCCTCCGACCTTCCACATGATCCCCGGCGCGCCCACGCCGGTCGCGCCCTTCAGCCACGCGGTCGAGACGGACGGCTGGCTCTTCGTCACCGGCCAAATGCCGACTTGGCCCGAGGACGACGCCAAGGCGCTGCCGGAGGGCATCGAGGCGCAGACCAGGCGCGTCATGGACAATCTCATCCTGGTGCTAAGGGGCGCCGGCTATCACCTCGCCCATGTGGTGTCGGTGCGGATCTACCTGACGGATTTCAAGCGGCACTACGCGCCCATGAACGAGGTCTACCGCGGCTATTTCCCGCCGGGCCGGCTGCCCGCGCGCACCTGCGTCGGCGTCACCGCGCTGGCGCGCGACGCCTTGGTCGAGATCGACCTGGTTGCACGGAAATAGCATAGTGTCGCGCAGAAGCCGCGCGGCGCCGGGGTGGGAGGGAGCATGCGGGACTACGTCAACGAGATGATGCGGCGGGGCGAGATGCGCGTGGTCGAGCGCGAGGTCGATCCGCGCCACGAGCTCGCCGCGGTGACCAAGCTGTCGCAAGCCGAGAGCGAGCAGCCGATCCTGTTCCGCCGGGTGAAGGGGACGCGGTTTCCGGTGACGACCAACCTCTATGGCAGCCGGCGGCGGCTCTGCGAGATGATCGGCGCCACGGATGGTCACTTCCCGCGCCGCTGGCTCGAGTTGAAAGCCGGCATGAAACCGAGCGCCGCCGAGTTCCTGAAGCCGGTCGCGTCTCCGAACGAGATTCGGGAAGGGAAAATCTCCGAGCTCCCGCAGATCACCTACTGGGAGCGCGACGCCGGGCCCTATTTCACCGCGGCGATCTTCCTCGCGAAGGAGCCGGACACCGGCGTCGCCAACCTTTCCTTCCACCGCTCCATGGTGGTGAGCGACGACGAGCTGCGCATCCGGCTCGGCACGACCCACGATCTCACGCGCTACCAGAAGAAGGCCGAGGACCGCGGCCAAGCGCTGCCAGCGGCACTGCTCATCGGGACTACGCCCGATATCTTCTTGGCGGCCGCCGCCTCGCTGCCCTACGAGACCGACGAGCTCTCGGCGGCGGCGCAGATCCGCGGCCGGCCGATCGAGATGCGGCCTTGCAAGACCATCGACCTCATGGTGCCCGCCGAAACCGAGTTCGTCATCGAGGGCGAGATCTTGCCCAATGTGCGGCGACCCGAAGGCCCGTTCGGCGAATTCTTCGGCTACTACGTACCGCAAGGCGACAACCACGTGTTCCGGGTGAGCCACGTAAGCTATCGCGAGGACGCCGTCTTTCACGGCCTGCTCTGCGGCTCGCCCGAGGATATTGTGCTCCTGCAGGAAGCCACGGCGGCGCGCGTCTACGAGCACCTCATCCGCCAGGTGCCGGGCATCAAGCGGGTCGCCAT
>DATMMM010000046.1:0-7662 GCA_035569735.1 Allostellaceae bacterium
TTTCAACCGCCAGAATCCTCGCAGCACGATAAACGCAAACAGCGCGACGATGATAAGGCACCAGATAAGTCCGAGCTCTTCGCCCGCCACGGCGAAAACGAAATCCGCGTGAGCATCGGGCAGCGAGCCCTTGACGGTGCCTTCGCCGGGACCGCGGCCCCAAAGGCCGCCGTTCGTGAAGGCCTCCATCGAGCGGTTGATCTGATAGCCGTCGCCGCCGCCGCGGTCGAAGAACTGATCGATCCGCGCCGCCACATGGGGCAGCGCGAAATAGGCCGCCACTACACCGACGGCGCCGCAGCCCAAGCCGGTCACGACCCAGTACAGCCGAAGCCCCGCCAGGAAGAACTGCGTGAGCCACACCGCCGAGACCACCCCGGCCATGCCGAGATCCGGCTGCTTCACCAGCATGGCGAGCACCAGCAGGAAGAGGCCGAGCGATATCGCGTTGCCGGGGAAGCTCGGGTTGGCGCGCTGCTCCGCGAACAGCCAGGCGGCGACCACGGCGAAGGTCGGCTTGACGAACTCCGAGGGCTGCAGCGCGAAACCGCCGAGGTTGATCCAGCGCCGCGCGCCCTTGATGTCGACGCCGACCACGAAGGTGAGCGCCAGCAGCGCGAGCGCCACGGCGAACCCGATGACGGCCACGCGGCGCACTGCACGCGGACTCTGCAGCGACACGGCCAGCAGCAGCGTGACCGCGAGCGGAATCACCGCGAAGAAGCGCTTCACGAAATGCAGGTTGTCGGCCCCGATGCGGTCCGCCACCGCCGGGCTCGCCGCCATCACCAGGAGGGCGCCGAAGCCGATCAGCGCCAGCAGCGCCGCCAGCGTCCAGCGGTCGACGGTCCACCACCATTGGGCGATCGGGCTCTGATCGACGCGGGCGAAGCTCATGGCCGCCTCGCCAAGTCCAGGACCAGCGCGCGGAACGCCTCGCCGCGCGCCTCGAAATTCGCGAACTGATCGAAGGAGGCGCAGGCCGGCGACAGCAGCACCACGGCGCTGTCGCCGGCCCGCGCGGCGGTGCGCGCCTCGGCGACCGCTGTCGCGAGGTCGCCCGAGCGGGTGTGCGGCACCGCATTGCCGAGTGTGTGGGCGAAGCTTTCCGCGGCCTCGCCGATGAGGAAGGCGCGGCGGATGCGCGGGAAGAGCGCGCGGAGCGGCTCGATGCCGCCTTCCTTGGGCACGCCGCCCGCGATCCAGTAGATCGCGTCGTAGCAGACCAGCGCGCGCGCCGCCGCGTCCGCGTTGGTCGCCTTGGAGTCGTTGACGTAGCGAACGCCGTCGATGGTCGCGATCAGCTCCTGCCGGTGCGCCAGTCCCGGGAAGCTCTCGATGCCCGCCGCCGCCGCATCGGCGGGAATTCCGACCCGGCGCGCCGCCGCGAAAGCCGCCGCCGCGTTCTGCCAATTGTGCCGGCCCGGCAGTCGGCTCGCCTTGCGCATGTCCATGACGCGCGTGGCTCGCGCCCCGCTCGCGTCGGTCATGACGCCGTCCGCGACATAGACGCCACCCTCGACCGCGCGCTCGCCCGAGATCGGCACCACGGCCTGGCGCGTCTCTCTGCGAAGCGTCCCCGCGATGCCCCGGCATATCTCGTCATCCATGCCGACCACCGCCGCTTGGGTTGGGCGCTGGTTCGCGAAGATGCGCTCCTTGGCGGCGATGTAGCCCGCCATGCCGCTGTGCCGCTCGAGATGATCGGGCGTCACGTTGAGCAGCACCGCGACCTCGCAAGCCAAGGACCGCGTGAGCTCGAGCTGATAGGAGCTCATCTCGAGGACGTAGATGCCGTCCTTGCCCAAGGGTGCGAAGGACAGCACGGGCGTGCCGAGATTGCCGCCCACCGCGACCTCGCGGCCGCTCTCCTTGAGGATGTGGCCGATGAGCGCCGTGGTGGTCGATTTGCCATTGGTGCCGGTGACGGCGACATAGCGCGCGGCGGGCACGCTCCGGACCAGGAGCTCGATGTCGCCGACCAGCGGCACTTTTGCTTTGCGCGCGGCCGCGGCGGCGGGATGCGGCTTCGGATGCGTGTGCGGGATGCCCGGCGACATCACCAGCGCCGCGATCCGCCGCCAGTCGAGCCCCGCGGGCTCCGCGATCGGGATGCCTTCGGCGGCGGCGGCCTCGCGCCGCGGCGCCGCGTCGTCCCAGGCATGGACGCGCGCGCCGCCCGCGCGCAGCGCCGCGGCCGCCGCGAGGCCGGTGCGCGCCAAGCCCAGCACGGCCACGTCCTGTCCTTCGTATGCGGTCACCGGGATCATCGCGCTCACCTCAGCTTCAAGGTGGCGAGGCCCGCGATCGCGAGGATCGAGGCGATGATCCAGAACCGGATGACGATGGTCGGCTCCTGCCAACCCTTCTTCTCGAAGTGATGGTGCAGCGGCGCCATGCGGAACACGCGCTTGCCCGTGAGCTTGTAGCTCGCGACCTGCACGATCACCGAGACAGTCTCCAGCACGAAGAGCCCGCCGATGATGGCGAGCACGATCTCATGTTTGATGATGACGGCGATGGTGCCGAGCGCGCCGCCGATCGAGAGCGAGCCGGTGTCGCCCATGAACACCATGGCGGGTGGCGCGTTGAACCAGAGAAAGCCGAGCGACGCACCCACCATCGAGCCGCAGAACACCGCCAGCTCGCCGGTGCCGGGCACATGCTGGATCTGCAGATAGTTGGCGAAATTGACGTTGCCGACGACGTAGGCGATCAGCCCGAAGCAGCTCGCGGCGATCATCGCCGGCACGATCGCGAGGCCGTCGAGCCCGTCGGTGAGATTGACCGCGTTGGAGGCGCCGGTGATCACGAAGACGCCGAGCGGCAGGAAGAACCAGCCGAGATCGGGCAGCACGCCCTTGAAGAACGGCACCGCGAGCGAGGTGCCGAGCGGCACGCGCGTGATGTACACCACGGCCGTGGTCGCGGCCGCGCTCAGCACCACTTGCGCCAGGAACTTGGTGCGGCTCGCCAGGCCGCGCGACGATCGCCGCGTCAGCTTCTCGTAGTCGTCGAAGAAACCGACTAAGCCGAAACCGACCGTCACCAGGAGAGTGACCCAGACATAGGCGTTGGTGAGATCCGCCCAGAGCAGCGTCGAGATCGCCACCGCCAGCAAGATCAGGAACCCGCCCATGGTGGGCGTGCCCTTCTTGCGCAGCAGATGCCCCTCGGGCCCATCGATGCGGATCGGCTGGCCCTCCGCCTGCTTCGACTTCAACCACTGAATGACGCGCGGTCCCGCGATAAAGCAGATGATGAGGGCCGTCACCACGGCGCCCATGCTCCGGAAGGTCTGGTAGCGGAACAGGTTGAAGGGCTCGAACACGCCGGCCAGCGGGAACAGCAGGTGGTAGAGCATTCCGCTAGCCCTTGACCGCGAGCGCCGCTTCGCGCGCGCCCTTCAGCAGCGGTTTCACGATGTCGGCCATCCGGCTGCCGAGCGAGCCCTTCACCATCACGACGTCGCCGGGGCGGAGCGCCGCCGCGAGCGTGAGCGCGAGCTCGGCGGAGGTGGCGGCATGTCCGCCGCGCCGCGCCGACGGCAACGCGCGGTCGAGGTGCTCCATCTCGGGCCCGACGGTGAAGGCCAGATCGACTTCGGCGGCGAGCACGGGCTCGGCGAGCTCCGCGTGCAATCTCGAGGCGCCGGCGCCCAGCTCCAGCATGTCGCCGAGCACGGCGATCCGCCGCCCGCCCGGCCGCGGCACGATCGTGCGCAGCACGGCGAGCGCCGCCCGCATGGAGTCGGGATTGGCGTTGTAGCTCTCGTCGACGAGCTCGGCCTCGCCGCCGGTGACAGCGATGCGATGGCGCCGGCCGCGGCCGTCGAGCGCGTCGAGCGAGCCCATCGCTGCCGCCGCGATGCTGATGTCGGCGCCCGCCGCCTTCACCGCCGCCATCACGCCGAGGCTGTTGATCACCCAGTGCCGCCCCGCGAGGCTCAGGCAGTAGTCGACGATCTCGTCCGCGACCAGCGCCGTGACGGCGCTCGCGGTCGAATAGAGGTGACAGTCGATGAGGCGCACCGCCGCCTCGGCGTGCTCGCCGAAGCCCAGGATGCGCGTGACGCCGCAGGCCCGCGCCGTGGCGGCCAGGCGCTCGAAATGCGGATTGTCGCGGTTGAGCACCGCCGCGCCGTCGCGCGGCATGCCCTGGAAGATCTCGGCCTTGGCGTCGGCGATCGCCTCGACCGAGGGAAAGAACCCGAGATGCGCGGGCGAGACCGTGGTGATGACGGCGATGTCGGGCTTGACCAGGCGCGTCAACGCGGCGATCTCGCCGGGATGGTTCATGCCGATCTCGAAGACGCCGAAGGCGGTATCCCGAGGCATGCGGGCGAGCGACAGCGGCACGCCCCAGTGGTTGTTGAGGCTCGCCGCCGAGGCGACCGTCGGGCCCTGGCGCTCGAGCGCGCGGCGCAGCGCCTCCTTGGTGCCGGTCTTGCCAACGCTGCCGGTGACGGCGATCACGCGTGCCCGGCTGCGCTCGCGGCCGGCGCGGCCGAGTGCCGTCAGCGCCGCCATCGTGTCCGGCACGAGGATCAGCGGCGCGCCCGCGCGCAGACCCTTGGGCTTGCGGGAGACCAGCGCGCCGGCGGCTCCGCGCTTCAGTGCCTGGGCCACGAAATCATGCCCGTCGAAGCTCGGGCCGGCGAGCGCCACGAAGAGATCACCCGCCGCGAGCGTGCGGCTGTCAATCGAGACGCCGCCGGCGCTCCAACCATCCCCGCCGGTGCCGCCGGTGGCGGCGATGATCTCGGCCGCGGTCCAGAGCGCGCTCAAGATTGCGCCTTCGCGATCAATGCCACGGCGGTGCGCGCGATCTCCGCGTCCTCGAAAGGATAGGTGACGTCGCCGACGATCTGCCCGCGCTCGTGGCCCTTGCCGGCGAGCACCAGCAGGTCGTCGGGCCGCAGCATGTGGATAGCGAAGGCGATCGCCTCGCCGCGGTCGCCGACCTCATGCGCGCCGGGCGCCGCGGCGAGGATCGCGCGGCGAATCGCCGCCGGATCTTCGCCACGGGGATTGTCGTCGGTGACGATGACCACGTCTGCAAGCCGAGTCGCGATCTCGCCCATTACCGGGCGCTTGCCGGCGTCGCGGTCGCCGCCGGCCCCGAACAGCACGACGAGCCGGCCGCGGCAGTGCGGGCGCAGCGCCGTCAGCACATTCTCCAGCGCATCGGGCGTGTGGGCGTAGTCGACGAAGATCGGCGCGCCGTTGGGATGCGAGGTCACGTGCTGGACGCGGCCCGGCGCGCCCGCGAGTCGCGCGAGCGACTCGACCGCCGCATCGCGCGGCACGCCGGTGGCGAGCGCCAGGCCGAGCGCCGCCAGCGCATTCATCGCCTGGAACCGCCCGACCAGCGGCAGGGACACCGTGTAGCCGCGGCCGAGCACCTTGAGGTCGAGCTCCTGGCCGGCGGCGGCGGGCCGCGCCGACACCAGCCGCAGCTCCGTGCGCGCGCCGGTGCCGTAGGCGTAGACGGCGTGCGAGCGACTCCGGCACAGCCGCGACAGCGCGTCGAACTCGGGCACGTCCGCGTTGAGCACGGCCGCGCGGCCCCGTGGCATCAGCTCGCCGAAGAGCCGCGCCTTCGCCGCGAGGTACGCATCCATCGTGGCATGATAATCGAGATGATCGCGCGAGAGGTTGGTGAAAGCGGCCACCGAGACGTCGAGCCCGTCCAGGCGGAACTGGTCGAGCCCGTGACTCGAGGCCTCGAGCGCCACGTGATCGATCGCCTGGTGCGCGAGTCCCTGCAGCTCGCGATGGAGACTCACGGGATCGGGCGTGGTGAGCGCGCCCGCGCGCTCGAAGTCGGGCCCCACGATGCCGAGCGTGCCCACGCTCGCGGCGCGCCGGCCGGCATATTGCCAGATCTGGCGCGTGAAGGCCGCGACCGAGGTCTTGCCGTTGGTGCCGGTGACGGCGACGAGAGTCTTTGGCTGAGGTGCGTAGAAGCGCGCCGCCATCTCCGCGAGTCGCCGGCGCGGATTCGGATCCACCAGCACGGGAACGCCGGGAAACTCGCGGTGGAGCGCCATCAGCGCCGCCGAGTCGTCGATCAGCAGCGCGGCCGCGCCGCGTTTCACCGCCTCGCCGATGAAGACCTTGCCGTGCAGCTTGGTGCCCGGCAGCGCCGCGAACAGGAAGCCGGGCTCGACCGCGCGCGAGTCGGCCGTCAGGCCGCGAATGTCGAGATCGCCGTGTTGCGAGGGCGTGAGGGAACCGTCCATGACCTCAGTCAGCCGCAATCTTACGTCCTAATGATGGCGCAAAATCGACCAGCAAAGCGCGGCGAATTTCGGGCGAATCTTCATCTACCGGTGGGATTCCGACGATCGGCGCCATGCGCTGCACGATTCGGCTCACCGCCGGCGCCGCCACCCATCCGCCGGTCGCCTCGCCCATGCTCTTGCCGTTGGGATGCGGCTGATCGATGCTCACCATGATGACGTAGCGCGGTTCGTTGATCGGGAATACCCCGATGAAGGAGGACAGCAGCTCCTTGCGCGCGTAGCCGCGGCCGTCGACCTTCTCGGCCGTGCCCGTCTTGCCGCCCACGAGATAGCCGGGCGCCGCCCCAAACTTGCCGGTGCCGCGCTCGACCACGAGTCGCAGCAGCCGGCGCATGTCCTCCGAGGTCTCGCGCGACAGCACCCGCACGCCCGTTGGCCGGTAGTCCTCCGCATGTTTGAGGAAGGTCGCGCGATGCAGCACGCCGCCGTTCACCACGGCGCTCACCGCCGTCACCATCTGGAGCGGGCTCACGGAGATGCCGTGGCCGAAGGCGATCGTCATGGTGTTGACGAGGTGCCAGGCGCTCGGCCATTCCGGCCGGCCGATTTCCTGGATCTCGACCTTGGGCTCGGCGAGCAGTCCCAGTCGGCCGAGGAAATCCCGCTGCCGGTCGGCGCCAGCGTCCACCGCCATCTTGGCCGAGCCGATGTTGGAGGAATAGATGAAGATCTCGGGCACGCTGAGCCAGCGGTGCTTGGCGTGGTCGTCGTGGATGGTGAAGCGGCCGATGTGGATCGGGTTGGTCGCGTCATAGCTGCCCGCGAGCGTGGTGACGTGCTCGTCGAGCGCCATCGCGGTGGTGAAGATCTTGAACACCGAGCCCATCTCGTAGGTGCCGAGCGTCGCGCGGTTGAACAAGGCTTGCTCGTTGACGCCGCTCATGTCGTTGGGATCGAAGCTCGGCAGCGAGGCGAGCGCCACGATCTCGCCGGTGTTCGCGTCGGCGATGATGCCCGCGCCGCCCTGGGCGTTGAAGGCGGCGATCTGCGCCTGCATCTCCTCGGTCAGGATGTACTGCAGCCTGGTGTCGAGCGAGAGCTCGACCGGATCGTCGGCGGTCTTGAGCTCGTCGTCGAGCCCGCGCTCGATGCCGGCGAGCCCCTTGTTGTCCGCGCCGTCGATGTAGCCGACCACCGCCGAGGTGAGCGCGCCCTTGGGATAGACGCGGAAGCCCGCGGTCTCGAACTTGATGCCGGGAATGCCGAGGTTGTTGACGGCGAATTGCTGCTCGGGCGTGAGCTGCCGCTTGAGGCGCACGTACTTGCGTCCGGAGCTCAGCTTCGCCTGCACATCCTGCTGATTGAGGTCCGGCAGGACCGCGACCAGCTTGCGCGCGGCCGCCGCGGCATCGTCG
>DATMMM010000047.1:0-4008 GCA_035569735.1 Allostellaceae bacterium
ACGGCCATCAGGAAAGCGCCGCCCATCCAGCAGGACAGCACGATACTGCTGGGCGGCAGGACGTCGTTCACCAGCGCGAACCAGCCAAGCAGCAGGCGCAGCGGGTTGTTGAGGGATTCCGAGAGGACGTCGACGTAGGGCGTGTCCTTGGTCCGCGCCGGTCGCACGTTGTAGAGAATGCCCATCGCGAGCAGCACGCCCGCGATGATGGCGAAGCTGTGTCCGACCGCCGAGGCGGCAACCAGCCCGAGGCTCGCGAGCGCCGCGTACTGCGCCATCACCAGCCGGGCGTCGAGCAGGCGCTGCGCCGCCGGGCGGTGCTGCTTCACGGGATGAAACCGGTCGGACTCGCCGTCGAGATACTCGTTGATCGTGTAATTCGCGGAGGAGCAGAGGCAGAGGCTGAGCAGACCGAGTGCGGCGTGCCAGAGGAGCAAGCTGCCGGAGGGATGCACGAACAGCAGCGCGAGCGTGGTGCCCGGCAGCATGAACGCGTTCTTGATCCAATGGTCGACCCGGGCGATGCCGAGATAGTGCTGCCAGGCGGAGCCGGCGGCTGCTGTGGGCGCGATCCTGCGGATGGCCTCGGACATTGTCCCTCCTCGGCGTGACCTCCTCTTCTAGGCCGCAGGCGTAAACGAATCGTTTAGAGAGCCTTGCCGCCGAAGCCGCCGGCTCGACGCATAAAATGCGACCAAATCAAGGACTAGCAGGCTTGCGGGTGCGGTCAGAACGGCGTCGGCTCGTCCGAGGCCGGGTCGAGCAGGCGGCGCAGGCGCTCGGAGCCTACGAGGGCGAAGCGGAGCGTCACCGCCTTGCGGCGCGCCGCGGGCAGCGCCAGCACCGGCGCCTCTCGGAGCACCGCAGCGCCGAACCCGTCCGCCACGATCAAGCCGCAATCCTCGGGTATCGCCTCGCGCGGAAAATTCTCCGGGACCGCGAAGTAGAATCGGTCGCAAAACTCGCGGTATTCCGGCCACTTGACGTCGCTGCGGAAATCCTGCACGGAGGACTTCACCTCCACGATCACCAGCTCGCCGGCGCGCCCGAGCGCCATCACGTCCGCCCGGCGCCCGTTGGCGAGCGACACCTCGGTCAGGCTGGCGTAGCCGCGCTGGGCCAGCGCCCGCCCGATGCCGCGGGCCAGCAGGAGGCGGAGCGCAAGGTCCTCGGCGGGAGCGTCGGTCATGAATGGAGTTTAACGCGCCTGAAAGAGTGCATGCAGTGGGCGATTGAGTATGATCGCGCCGCCCCCGCCCGGAACATGGGAACCCAAGGGATATGACGACAGACACCTCGGAACCGAGGCCTCCGCGCAAGCGCCTCCACAATGTGCTGCGCGAGGCCTGGCGCATCGCCAAGCCCTATTGGTTCTCGGAGGAGAAGTGGTCCGGTATCGGACTCCTGGTCATCGTGCTGGTGCTGAACCTGGCGACGGTCGGGCTCGACGTGCGCTTCAACTATTGGCGCAACACCTTCTACAACACGCTCCAGAACCTCGACGAGAGCGGCTTCCTCTATCAGATCTGGGTGTTCTTCGGGCTGGCGATGATCTGGATCGCCGTTGCCGTGTTCCTCGAGTTCTTCATGAGCTGGCTGCAGATCCGCTGGCGCCGCTGGCTCACCAATCATTATCTGCAGCGCTGGCTGTCGCACCGCGCCTACTATCGGCTGCAGCTGACCGGCGATACCGACAATCCCGATCAGCGCATCGCCGAGGACATAGGGTTCTACATCAATAACACATTCAATCTGACGCTCACATTGATACGCCGAGTGGTGTCCCTGTTCTCCTTCGCGCTGATCCTGTGGTCGCTATCGGGCCCGCTGACGATCGGATCGGTGACGATTCCGAGAGCCATGGTCTGGCTGACGCTGATCTACGCGATCGTCGGCACGGTCATCGCGGTCAGGATCGGCCGGCCGCTCGTGGGCCTGAACTTCGACCAGCAGCGGTTCGAGGCGGATTTCCGCTACAGCCTGGTCCGCCTGCGCGAGCATACGGAAAGCGTGGCGTTCTATGGGGGCGAGCAGCGCGAATACGAGTCCTTCGGCAGGCGGTTCGCCGACGTGTTCCTGAACCGCATCGCGATCATGTGGCGCACGCTCAAGCTGAGCATGTTTCAGAACGGCGTCGGTCAGGCGACCGCCGTCTTCCCGTACCTGGTGCAGGCGCCGCGCTTCTTCGCCAAGGAGATCCAGCTCGGCGATCTCATGCAAACCGGCGAGGCCTTCGGCAAGGTCTACGAATCGCTGTCCTTCATCATCGACGCCTACGACTCGATCGCCCGCTGGCAATCGATCGTGACCCGCCTCGCCACCTTCGACAACCGCGTGGAGGAGATCGAGTCCGGCGTGGACGAGACCGGCGAGGTCGCGGTCACACGCGGCGGTGCGGGACTAGAGGTCGAGAACCTCGAGCTCGATTTGCCCAAGGGGCAACCGTTGGTCGCGGGCGTGGCGTTCAAGGCGGACCCTGGGAACTCTCTTCTGATCACCGGGCCCACCGGCATCGGCAAGAGCACGGTCTTGCGCGCCATTGCGGGCCTCTGGCCGTTCGGGCGCGGCCGCATGCGGCTGCCGGAGGGGCGCGCGTTTTTCGTGCCCCAGAAGCCTTACTTGCCGCTCGGCACGCTGCGCCAGGTATTGGCGTATCCCGACGACGGCTCGAAGATTCCGGACGAAAAGCTCAAGGCGGCGCTCGCCAAGGTGGGATTGAGCGCGCTCGCGGGTGAGCTCGACGTGACCGATCTTTGGTCGCAGCGGCTGTCGCTCGGCGAGCAGCAGCGCATCGCCTTCGCCCGCGTGTTCCTGGAGGAACCCAAGGTGGTGTTCCTGGACGAGGCGAGCTCGGCGCTCGACGAGGCGAGCGAGGCGCAGTTCTATCGCATGCTGCGCGAGGCGCCGTGGCGGCCCACCATCGTCAGCGTCGGCCACCGCAGCACGCTGAAGGCGCTGCACGAGCACGCGCTCGATCTCACGGGCTTCTCCCGTCTGAGGACCGCGGCCTCGCCCGCCGCGGACTAGCCCCGCCTCGTCAGCCGATCAGCGGACGCTCAGGGACCCACCACGTAGGTGTCGGGGTCGGACTCCGTCTGCGGTATCGGTCCCATGTAGCGAACCAGCAACGCGGCCGCGACGATGATCGCGAGCGCGACCACCACCACGCTCAGCCGATGATCGAACTGTTGCCGGCGCGAAGGCGCCTCGGCATGGGTTGCGGGAAATGACGGCCTCTTGATCATGACGGTGTCCTCCTGCTGGGAGAGCCGCCATCATGGGGCGTGCTCGCGATCTCGCGTGTGAGCTGGCTCACAGCGGTGGCCGGTGTTGCGCTTTCATTGCAAACCGCTACAAAGAGCGCGCTTTTCGCGACTCGAGGAGATGGCGCGCGTGGTGGAAGACAACCAAGGCGAGGACGCGCTCCGCGCCGTGCGGCTGGACAAGATCGGCGCGCTCAGGAAGCTCGGGGTCGAGCCTTATCCCTATTCTTTTGCCGTCACGGCGAGCGCCGCCGAGCTCGCCAAGCGCTACGAGAGCCTGCCGGCGAAGGCGGAGACCCAGGACCGCGTGGCGATCGCCGGACGGATCCGCTCGAACCGCAACAGCGGGATGTTCATCGATCTCCACGACGCCAGCGGCAAGATCCAGGTGTTCTCGCACAAGGATATCCTGTCGGAGGCGGGCATGGCCGTGGTGGGCCTCCTCGACATCGGCGACCTCATCGGGGTCGAGGGCCTGATCCGCCGCACGCCCAGGGGCGAGCTCACGGTGAACGCCGAGAAGGTCACGCTGCTCGCCAAGGCGCTGAGGCCGCTCCCCGAGAAGTACCACGGTCTCGCCGATATCGAGACGCGCTACCGCCAGCGCTACGTCGACCTGATCGTGACCGAGCAGAGCCGCGGGACGCTGCGCAAGCGCAGCCAGGTGATCTCGGTGTTCCGACGCGTGCTCGCCGAGCGCGGCGCGCTCGAGGTCGAGACGCCGATGCTGCACACGATCCCCGGC
>DATMMM010000048.1:0-4832 GCA_035569735.1 Allostellaceae bacterium
TCTAAACTAGACCAAAGTAATAGCCCGATGGCGCCGAAAAATGTTTGCGAAATTTGCTCATTTCGCTACTATGTAAGCAATAAATACTCCGCTATAGCCGCTTCAGGGAATGTCATACCCTTGGACGAGTTCGATCGGAAAATCCTGACCTTCTTGCAGGCGGATGCCACTCTGGCGGTGGCCGAGATCGCCGAGCGCGTGGGGCTCTCGACCTCGCCCTGCTGGCGGCGGATCCAGAAGCTCGAGGAGCAGGGCGTCATCGAGCGCCGGGTGGCGCTGCTCGATGCCGCAAAGCTCAACGTCGGCGTCACCGTCTTCGTGAGCGTGCGCACGAACCAGCACAGCCTGGAGTGGGCGGAGAAATTCTGCCGGGCGGTGGCGGAGATCCCGGAGGTGGTCGAGTTCTACCGGATGAGCGGCGCGGTCGATTATCTCCTGCGCGTGGTGGTGCCGGACATCGCCGCCTACGACGCCGTCTACAAACGGCTCATCCGCGTGGCCGACCTCTACGACGTGAGCTCCGCCTTCGCGATGGAGCGGATCAAATACACCACCGCGCTTCCGGTGACCTACGCGCCGTGAAGCGGAAAAAGGAGCGCTTTAGCGCGGAGGACGCAGAGGTCTCGTAGACGGCGCGGGCGAAAACTCCTCTCCGCCCCTTCGGGGCGGAGAGATCGGGTGAGGTGGGGGATTCTCGGCTCGTGCCGACTGGCGCCGTTCCCGCCCAACGACCCACCTCCTCCTAATCCTTCGCCGCCCTAAGGGCGGAGAAGGACTCTTACTCGGCGGCCCCGTGCATCCTCGGCGACCTCTGCGCTAAAGGCGTTTATCGCTGACCTGCAAAAAAGGCGTTTGCGGGGGCGGCGGGGGCTCTGCGAGAGTGCGGGCGCCCCGTCCTGCCGGAGGTCTCCTTGGCGAATAAGAGTTCGGTTTCCAAACCCGCGGCGATTCCCGGCCGTCCGCACGGCGTGCGCCCCGCGATCACGGCCTTGCCGATGTCGAAAATCGGCGAGGTGTCGGCGCCCGATTTCGGCGATCCCGACATCGTGCCGCTGTGGTTCGGCGAGGGCGACCTGCCGACACCCGCCTTCATCTGCGATGCCGCGGCGGCGGCGATGCGGCGGGGCGAGACCTTTTACACGTTCAAGCGCGGCATTCCCGAGCTGCGCGAGGCGATCGCCACGTATCTGACGGGCCTCCACGCCAAGCCGGTCGCCGCCGAGAATGTTGTGGTCACGTCCTCCGGCATGAGCGCCATCATGATGACCATGGAGGCGATCATCGATCCCGGTGACAGCGTGGTCGTGCTGCATCCGGTCTGGCCCAACATCAACGCCACCATCGGCATCATGGGCGGCATTGCGAAGCCGGTCTCGCTCGCCTCCACGCAAGAGGGCGGCTGGAAGCTCGACCTGCAGCGCGTGATCGATGCCTGCGATGAGACCACGCGCGCGATCTATGTGAACTCGCCCGGCAATCCCACGGGCTGGATGATGACGCGCGAGGACGCCGAGGCGCTGCTCGAGTTCGCGCGCAAGCGCGGACTCTGGCTCCTCTCGGACGAGGTCTATAGCCGGATCGTCTACGGAAGGCGCGTGGCGCCCTCCTTCCACGACGTGGCCGAGCCCGAGGACCGCGTTGTGGCGCTGCAGAGCTTCTCCAAGGCCTGGGCGATGACGGGCTGGCGGCTCGGCTGGATGGTGGCGCCGCCGGAGATGCTGACGGTGATGGACAAGATCGTCGAATACAACACCAGCGGTTCGCCCACATTCCTGCAGCATGCCGCGGTGACCGCGATCAAGGACGGCGAGCCCTTGATCCACGAGATCGTGGAGCGCTGCCACATCGGCCGCGACCTCTTCGTGCAGGGCCTGGCGCGGTTTCCGCGCGTCACCGTCAAGTCGCCGGAAGGCTCGTTCTACGCCTTCGCGCGGGTCGACGGCTGCACCGACAGCTTCAAGCTCGCGCGAAAAATCATCACGCAGGCCAAGGTGGGCGTGGCGCCGGGGATCGCGTTCGGCGACGCGGGCGAGGGCTACCTCCGCTTCTGCTTTGCCTCCTCCAAGGAGCGCCTCGGCGAAGCCCTCGACCGCATGGCCAAGACCAAGGTCCTGAGCTGAGGCCGAAGAAAGATTGGATTCACCACAGAGACACAGAGGACACGGAGATTCCGAGTAGCGGCGAAGCCGCAGTCCCTGATTGGCTCGCAGCAAGGAAAATGGGGATGCCGCTCCGGGCGAAGCACAAACTCAATCCTCCGTGTCCTCTGTGTCTCTGTGGTGAACCTTCCATTGTGGTGAACCTTCCATTCCTTATCCCCATCACATCCGCGCGAGGCTTGATTCTGCCGCTCGTGCCTGATGCGGGCTTGCGCTTAGGGTGAGGGATCGGCCCCGGCGGGGCCTTGGATCGGAGGGGATCATGAGCATGAAACTGAGGCGCGGGTTGGCTTGCAGCGTCGTGCTGGTGGCTTCGGCGGCAGCGATGCCGGCTTTGGCGCAAGGGCTGCTCAGCACGCATCGCATCTCGGCCGAGCTCGCACTCGAGGCGGTGGGGGCGGCGGTGGCGCAGTGCGCGAGCCAGGGCTATGCGGAGAGCGCCGTGGTGGTGGATGCGAGCGGTGCGCGCCAGGCGCTGCTGCGCGGCGACAACGCCGGCGTCCACACGCTCGACAGCGCCACGGGCAAGGCCTACACCTCGGCCTCCTTCAAGGCGCCGAGCGCGGCGGCGGCCGAGCGCCTGCTGGCCAATCCGCAGACGGCGCAGCTCGGGCACCTGCCGGGCGTGCTGCTGCTGGGCGGCGGGTTGCCGATCAAGATCGGCGACGAGGTTGTGGGCGCGATCGGCGCCGCGGGCGCCCCCGGCGGCGACAAGGACGAAGCCTGCGCCAAAGCCGGCCTCGACAAGATCGCCGACCGGCTCAAATAGTCGAGCGCTTCCGCCAAGCAAAATTCACCACGGAGGCACGGAGGACACGGAGGTTCCGAGTCGCGGCGAAGCCGCACTCCGTTTGGCTCGCGCCAAGAACGATTCAATTGCCGCCTCGCGGCGAAACGCAGACTCGATCCTCCGTGTCCTCCGTGTCTCTGTGGTGATCCTTCCTTACTTCACTGACCTTTCGGGGCGAGCCAGATTTCGGCTTGGACGCTGACGGAGACTTGGGCGTCGCCGGGCTCGGCGACCGGTGCGGGCGCGGCGGCGGCGGCGCGCATCATCGGCATGGGTGGGCGCGCGCCGCCCTCGGCATTCCCCACGCTGACGTCGCGGATCTGCTGCACGGTCATGCCGAGATCGCCCGCGACCTTGTCGGCGCGTTGGCGGAGGACGCTGAGCGCGTCCGCGGTGAGGCCGTCCTCGGCCTTGCGCAGGCTCTCCTGCGCCACCTCGAAGGTGAGGCCTTGCGTGGCGAGGCCCTGCTGCTGGAGATCGCCCACGAGCGCCAGCAGATCGGCGGGCGCGTCGCTCGAGAGGTTGAGCGTCTGCTGGCCGTGCCAGAGCGGGGGCTTGCCGGGATTGCGCTCGGGATAGACGGAGTAGCCGCCGGTCTCCGCCTTCACGGTCGAGACCGATTTCGCCTTGGCGAGCGCCGCCTCCATGCGGCGGTTGATCTCCGCCTGCACCTGCTGCGCCACCGGCCCCGTCACCTCGACCGCGAGCCCCGCACGCAGCCGATCCCGCGCCATCAATCGCTCCGCCCTCTCGGTCAAATGAATGACCGTGACGCCCGGCGGGGCCGCGGTGTCGGCGGCGAGAGCGGGAGTGGGCGCGAGGAGCGTGAGGGCGGCGATCGCGCAGCGGAAGTGTCGCATCGCTGTGGTTCCTTCTAGCAGCGGAGACGATGCGCCTGAGTACCTCGAATTTGAGCCGGGAAGATGGCGCGTGTCGGCAAGAGCTGCACAGCTCGGTCCGCCAATCTCGTATGTGAGCGGCAACCCGGCCCGGCGCCGGCTCATCTCTTCTCGCTGAGGCTGCTTCCGATCTGGGTCCAGAGGTCGGCGAATTTGCGGAGGTGCGACTGCAGTGCGGCGGACTGGGCGCAGAGAGAGATCCGCTCTTTGGCGTCGTTGACCTCGAAGATGTCGCGCTCCAATCGGCCGATCGCCTTCTCAAGGTCGGCCTTCTCGACTGCCGCCGTTTCAAATCTATCGGCGGCGAGCCTCAGCCTGTCCTCGAAGGCGCCCAATTGGCCCCGGGCCAGGCTGCCGCGAAGGCTCCAGCCGACGATCAAGGCGATCGCCAGCAGAACTAGTATGAGGACGGGAGCGCCTGTGATGACCGGCCACTCCGCCTCTAAGCCCGTCTTGATGCCGTCAAACATGGACCCCTCCTGAGGTTGAAGGATTCCACGAGGCCTCTACTGCCGCAATAGTGGGTCTTTTGAAAGGGGAGACCCTCAATACTGCCGAAGCGCGAGCCGATCATGTCCGCGCCTCCTCGTGGGAGTCGCTTCACCACCCGAATTCTATCATGGATGTCATAAACCGCGGTGTGGAGCTTGTCTGACGAGCGCTGGGGCAAGACTTGTTCCTGGTCGACCAGGGACAACGAGGATTGAGAAACGCGGCACCGCGCCAATAAAGCCGGCAGAATTTGGCACGATTGACCAAGGCCGGCGATTCCCATTTTCTCGGCGATGGCATATCTTATACTTGTATCAAGCACACCAGCCGGCGGCGAGTTTATCGCTTGACCACCGGTGCGGCGGGTTCGGAAGAGCGTGCCGCGGTTCAAACAGAACACAGCCATGGGGATGGAAATGTCAGTCAGCGCAATCTCCGAATCCGGCCGGACACCGCCGAACCGGCTCGTGCAGCTTTTGATCGGCATCGTCT
>DATMMM010000049.1:0-6020 GCA_035569735.1 Allostellaceae bacterium
AAGGCGGCGCTCTATGGCGCGATCCAGGACTTCGGCTGCCGCATCAAGGAAGAGGCGCTGGAGCGGCTGCGCCTGCTCGAGCCCTCGACGTCGGGGCTGGTGCTGATGGCCTACATGATGGTGCATCACATCGTGCGGGGCGACGCCGATGACCAGCTCAGCGGCGACACTCGCCATCGCCTGATCACCAACAGCCTGCTCGCCGACAGCGAATACGCGCGGCTGGTCTATGAGACCGTCTTCGCGCAGGTGTTTCCGAAGTTCGGCGCCTGTCTGGAAGCCGCGGAGGCCGCGGGCGACCTTGCGCCCATGCCGGTCAAGCTCGAGAATCGATTCTGGTTCGGCCAGCACGTGGCGGCGATGCTGGCCCTGGTCTCGCTCTCGGGACGGCCGGCGGTGCCTTACCGCGGCAGTCCGGACGAGGTCATCCGCGAGGCCGTGTGGTTCATCCTGCGCGGGGTGGGCCTCAAGGACGCGGCGATCGCCGCCCACTACGACACCGAGAAGCTGGCGGAGCTCGCCCGCAATTTCGTAGAGCCCCGGGGAGAAACGCCGTCCGCCGGCGAGGGAGCAAGGCCATGACCACGACCAAGAAAGTCACACTCGTCATCACCCTCTTGGCGGCTGGTGCCGGACTCGCCGGATGGGCCTTAGCCAAGACCATGGTGATGGCGCCGGGGATCGCGATTCTCTGCGTCGCCCTCTGGTTCCTGGCTTTCATCCACTTCCGCCAGCTCTGGGTCAGAACGGCGCTGATGGCGCTCCTGCTCGTGGTGCTCGGCGGCGGCCTCTATGGCTTCAACGCCTTCCGCGCGCAGGCGATCAACACCGCCTTCTCCACCATGAAGCCGCCGCCGACCGCGGTCGCGGTGGCGCAGGCCCAGAAAGTGGCGATGGCCCGCTATGCGCCGGGCATCGGCACGCTGCAGGCCGAGCACCAGGTCACCATCAACAGCGAGGTCGGCGCCCTCGTCACCAAGATCTTTTTCCAGGCCGGCGCCACGGTGAAGGCGGGCGATCCGCTGGTCCAGCTCAACGACCAGCCCGACCAGGGCGACCTCGCGAACTTCCGCGCCCAGGCGAAGCTCGCCGAGCTCAACCTGTCGCGCTCGCGCGAGCTGCTGGCGCGCCAGAACGCCGCGCAGCAGACCGTCGATCAGAACCAGGCGCAGCTCGACCAGATGCGCGCGAGCATCGGCAAGACCGAGGCGATCATCGCGCAGAAGCTGATCCGGGCGCCCTTCGAGGGCGTGCTCGGCATCCGCCAGATCGAGGTCGGGCAGTTCATCACCGCCGGCGGCACGGTGGTGACGCTCACCGACCTCAACAGCCTCTACGTCAATTTCACTTTGCCGGAGCAGCAACGCGGCCAGATCGCGGTGGGGCAGAAAGTTCTGCTGACGGTCGATGCCTACCCCGCCCGCACCTTCGAGGCCGCGCTCACCACGATCGAGCCGCAGATCGATCCCGGCACGCGCGCGATCAAGGTGCAGGCGACGCTCGCCAACCTCGACCACACGCTGCAGCCCGGCATGTTCGCCAACACCCGCGTGGTGCTGCCGCCGGCGCCCGACGTGGTGACGGTGCCGGCGACCTCGGTCGACTTCACGCTCTACGGCGATTCCGTGTTCGTGGTGCGCGAGGAGGGGAAGGACGCCAACGGCAAGCCGATCCTCAAGGTGAACCGCACCTTCGTGAAGACCGGCGATCGCGACCAGAACAGCGTCGCGATCCTCGACGGCGTGGCACCCGGCGATCAGGTCGTGGTCTCCGGCCAGCTCAAGCTGCAGAGCGGTACCGAGGTTGTGGTGACCCCCTCGCAAGCGCTGGCGCCACCTGCGAAACTGCCGAACACCTGAGCGAGTACACACGTCATGAATGACAGCATGCAGCGGCGCCCGCCCCGTCGCGCGGAAGGCGGCACGCGTTTCACCGACATCTTCATCAAGCGGCCCGTGCTGTCGATCGTGGTGAGCTTGCTCATCCTGCTGATCGGGGCGCGCGCGATGTACTCGCTGCCGATCCGGCAGTATCCGAAGCTCGAGAACACCGTGATCACCGTGAGCACGGTCTATCCCGGCGCCACGGCCGAGCTGATGCAGGGCTTCATCACGGTGCCGCTCGAGCAGGCGGTGGCGTCCGCCGAGGGCATCGAGTACATGACCTCGTCCTCCACGCCAAGCAGCAGCGTGATCAACGCCTATATCCAGCTCAACTTCGATCCCGACAAGGCCATGACCGAGGTCATGGCTAAGGTGCAGCAGGTCAAATACCTGATACCCAAAGAGGCGAACGATCCCGTGATCACCAAGACCACGGGCCAGGGCTTCGCCGTGATGTATCTGGGCTTCTCCAGCAACGAGCTCGCGCGGCCCGCGATCTCCGACTATCTGGCGCGCGTGGTGCAGCCGATGCTGTCGACCGTGGACGGCGTTTCTTCCGCCGACATCCTGGGCGGGCAGACCTTTGCCATGCGCGTATGGCTCGACCCCTCGCGCATGGCGGCGCGCGGCATCTCCGCCGACGATGTCTCCATCGCGATCCTCGCCAACAACTTCCAATCGGCGCCCGGCCAGTCCAAGGGCTATTTCAACCTGATCAACATCACCGCCGAGACCGGCCTCACCAGCCTCGACGAGTTCCGCGACATGGTGGTGAAGGCGAGGAACGGCGCGCTGGTGCGCCTCAAGGACATCGCTACCCTCGACCTCGGCGCGCAGAACACGAATTCGAGCGTGTCGATGAGCGGCCAGCACGCGGTCTTCATCGGCGTCAACGCCACGCCGCTCGGCAATCCGCTCACCATCGTGCAGGGCGTGCGCGCGCTGTTGCCGACCATCGAGAAGGACCTGCCGCCCGCGGTCAAGATGGCGGTCGCCTATGACAGCACGAAGTTCATCACCGCCTCGATCAACGAGGTCTATTGGACCTTGGGCCAGGCGGGCGTGATCGTGATCCTGGTGATCTTCCTGTTCCTGGGCTCGGTGCGCTCGGTGGTGATCCCCGTGGTCACCATCCCGCTCTCGCTGATCGGCGTCGCCATGTTCATGCTGGCGATGGGCTTCAGCCTGAACCTGCTGACCTTGCTCGCCTTCGTGCTGGCGAGCGGCCTGGTCGTCGACGACGCCATCGTGGTGGTGGAGAACATCTATCGCCACATCGAGGCCGGCAAGACGCCGGTGCAGGCGGCGCTGCTGGGCGCGCGGGAGATCGTGGGCCCCGTCATCGCCATGACCATCACGCTCGCCGCGGTCTATGCGCCGATCGGGTTCCAGACGGGATTGACGGGCGTGCTCTTCCGCGAGTTCGCCTTCACGCTCGCGGCCTCGGTGATCATCTCCGGCGTGATCGCGCTCACGCTCTCGCCGATGATGTGCTCGATGCTGCTGACGCGCACCATGCACGAGGGGCGCTTCCCCAAGCTGGTCGACCGCGTCTTCGCGCGCGTGACGGCGGCCTATAGCCGCCGGCTCCACGCCTCGCTCGATTACCGGCCGGTGACCGCGCTCTTCGCGGTGGGCGTGCTCGCGAGCGTGTTCTTTCTTTATACGCACAGCTTCGCCGAGCTCGCCCCGCAAGAGGACCAGGGCGTGCTGTTCTCGCAGACCAAGGGGCCGCAATACGCCAACATCGATTACATGGACGGCTTCAGCGACCAGTTGGACCAGGCGTTCCGCTCCTTCCCCGAGACCGAGGCGACGTTCGTGCTGGCCGGCACCAGCACCGTCAACCAGGGCTTCGCGGGCGCGATCCTGAAGCCCTGGGCGGACCGCTCGCGCACGGCGCAGCAGCTGAACCAGCCGATGAACGGGGCCGTGAGCAAGATCGAGGGCCTCAAGATCGCGGTGTTCTCGCTGCCGCCGCTGCCGACCTCGGCCGGCGGCTTGCCCGTGCAGATGGTGATCAACTCGCCCGGCGACTACCAGACCATCTATCAGGTGATGGACCAGTTGAAACAGGCCGCCAACAAGAGCGGGCTCTTCATCTTCACCGACAGCGACCTCGACTACAACGCGCCGGGCGCGCATTTGATCATCGACCGCGCGAAGGCGAACGACCTCGGCGTCAAGATGCAGACCATCGGCAACACGCTGGCGCTGCTGGTGGGCGAGAACTTCATCAACCGGTTCGACCTGCAGGGCCGCTCCTACGAGGTGATCCCGCAAGTGCCGCGCGCGCTGCGCCTCGCGCCGGATCAGCTGACGCAATATTACGTGCCGACTGCGAGCGGCCAGCAAGTGCCGCTCTCGACCGTGGTCTCCGTCAAGAACGTGACCGAGGCGAACGCGCTCACGCAATTCAACCAGATCAACTCCGCCACCTTCGCGGCGGTGCTGCGGCCGGGCGTCAGCATGGGCTCGGCGGTGGATTTCCTGAAGGACCAGGCCACGAAGCTGCTGCCCCAGGGCTTCAACTACGACTTCCTCTCGGAGTCGCGGCAATACGTGCAGGAAGGCGGGCAGCTGCTGATCACCATGATCTTCGCGCTGATCGTGATCTTCCTGGTGCTGGCGGCGCAGTTCGAGAGCTTGCGCGACCCGCTGGTGATCATGACCAGCGTGCCGATGTCGATCTGCGGCGCGCTGTTGCCGCTCTTCGCGGGCGGGGCCACCATCAACATCTATAGCCAGGTGGGGTTGGTCACCTTGATCGGCCTGATCAGCAAGCACGGCATCCTGATGGTGGAGTTCGCCAACCAGGCGCAGATCAACGAGCATTTGGACAAGCGCGCCGCCATCGAGCACGCGGCCCGCGTCCGGCTCCGCCCGATCCTGATGACCACCGCCGCCATGGTGGTGGGCCTGGTCCCGCTGATCTTCGCGCACGGCGCCGGCGCCGCAAGCCGCTTCTCGATCGGCCTCGTGATCGTCACGGGCATGTCGATCGGCACGCTCTTCACCTTGTTCGTGCTGCCCGCGGTCTACACCTACCTCGCCAAAGACCACGCCGCCGCCGCGGAAGCGCCGCGGGTGAGGGAGATCGCGGAGGTGTCGTAGCGGGTTTGGAGTCGCAGGGAGGCGGCCCGCATGAAATTCGGCTATTTCACGCTGAGCGACAATCACTACGAGAACAATCCGCGGGACGCAAACCGGTTCGTGGCGGACATCCTCGATGAGACCGTCTATGCGGACGAGCTCGGCTATCACTCCGCCTGGATCGGCGAGCATCATTTCAACTCGCTCGGCGTGCTCTCCTGCCCCGATCTGGTGCTGGCGCATGCGGCGGCGCGCACCAAGCGGATCCGGCTCGCACCCGCGGTCACCGTGCTGCCGCTGCATCATCCGATCCGCGTCGCCGAGCAATGGGCGACCCTCGACCTCCTGAGCTCGGGCCGTGTCGATTGGGCGGCGGGCCGCGGCTACGACCGGCGGGAATACGAGCCCTTCGGCGTCGACTTCGACGACAACCAGGCGATCTTCGAGGAAGGGATGGCGCTGGTGCAGCGGCTCTGGGCCGCCGGCGGAGAGCGCATCTCCCACCGGGGCCGGCATTACCGGTTCGAGGACGTGCGGATCACGCCGCAGCCGCTGCAGAAGCCGATCCCCTCCTATGTCGCCTCGTTCTCCCGGCCCTCGGTCGAGCTTGCGGCGCGGCTCGGCTGCGGCTTGGTGGTGGCGCCCTTCGCCGCCGCCATGACCTTCGGCGGGCTCCGGCAGGTGGCCGAGCTCTATCGCGAGAGCTGCGCCAAGGCGGGCACCCAGCCTCAGCGTCTCATGTGCAGCTACTTCACGCATTTCGCCGATACGCCGCAGGAAGAAGCGGCGCAGCGCGCGCGGCAGATCCGCTATTACCGCGAATGCGTGATCCCCGCCTTCCCGAGCGACCCCAAGACCGCGCCGCCGAGCTATCGCTATTTCATCGAGATGGTGGAGCGCCTCCACAAGGTGCGGCCCGAGGACTTGACCGAGAATTCCGTGCTGCTGGGCTCGGCCGCGCGCATCACCGAGACGCTGAAGAAAGTTGAGGCCGCCGGCTTCGACGAGGTGATCCTCTATTTCAACGTGGGGCTCAAGCCGCAC
>DATMMM010000050.1:0-9488 GCA_035569735.1 Allostellaceae bacterium
GGCGCCACCTTCGGAAAGTCCGCCGCGTCGGTCAAATAATAGTGCACGCGCACGACATCGGCGAAACCGACGCCGGCCTCGGCGAGCGCCGCGCCGATGTTCTTGAAGGTCTGGCGCGTCTGCGCGACCACGTCGGGCGCGATGGTCATGGCCTTGTAGTCGAGGCCCGTGGTGCCCGAGACGAACACCCAGTCGCCGTCCACCACGGCCCGGCTATAGCCCGCGGTGCGCTCGTAGCTCGAGCCTGAGGAAATCAGCCGCCGCTGCATGAGGCACCTCTCGGAGAGACCCTGTCCGCGATACTACGCCCGCCCGCGCCACAGGGGTCAACGCGCTTGGCGAGATGCGGTTATGCTGGCAACCAACCCCGATGCCGCCGGAGGCGCCGCCTGACCCGGGTTTCCGTCGTGATCCCGACCCTCGACGAGGCCGATCGCTTGAGCGCGCCCATCGAGGCGCTGCGCCGCGAGCCCGAGCTCGCGGAGATCATCGTCGCCGATGGCGGCAGCGCTGACGGTACGCCTGCGCTGGCGCAAGCTCTCGGCGCCCGGGTGATCGGAACCGAAGGCGACCGCGGACGACAGCTTCGGGCCGGCGCCGACGCCGCGCGCGGCGAGATCCTGCTGTTCCTGCATGCCGACAGCGTCTTTCCCGCGGGCGGACTTCGCGCGCTTTGCGCCGCACTCGACCGGGATCCCCGCGTGCTCGGGGGGAATTTCCGCGTGGTGTTCGACGGCGGCAGCCGGTTCGCCCGCGGCCTCACGCTTACCTATCCGTGGCTCCGATTTTTCACGCTCTACTACGGCGACAGCGGCATCTTCGTGCGCCGCTCGATCTACGAGGCCATCGGCGGCATCAAGCCGATCCCGATCATGGAGGACTACGATTTCGTCCGGCGCCTGGAGCGCGCCGGTCCCACGTGCCGCATCGAGCAGCCGCCGCTCACGACATCCTCGCGAAAGTTCGAGGGCCGCCGCGCCAGCGCGATCATATGGGGCTGGATCGTGATTCACGTGCTCTACTGGCTCGGCGTCTCGCCCGAGCGCCT
The DNA here is from genome assembly GCA_035569735.1 of Allostellaceae bacterium. Taxonomy (GTDB): domain Bacteria; phylum Pseudomonadota; class Alphaproteobacteria; order ATCC43930; family CGMCC-115725; genus DASZHJ01. Next base: position 1,049 of record DATMMM010000050.1, read on the forward strand.
GGCGCGACTCTATTATCCCCGCGATTAGTCCAGCGGGCGGATTACCGCGATCCCTCACGCCGTCTCCTCGAACAGCTCCCGGCCGATCAGCATCCGGCGGATCTCGGAGGTGCCGGCGCCGATCTCGTAGAGCTTGGCGTCGCGCAAGAGCCTGCCGGTCGGGAAGTCGTTGATGTAGCCATTGCCGCCGAGGCATTGGATCGCGTCGAGCGCGACATGCGTCGCCTTCTCGGCGGCGTAGAGGATGGCGCCGGCGGCGTCCTTGCGCGCGGTCTGGCCGCGGTCACAGGCGCGCGCGACCGCATAGACATAGGCCTTGCAGGCGTTGAGGGTGGTGTACATGTCCGCGAGCTTGCCCTGCATCAGCTGGAACTCGCCGATCGCCTGGCCGAACTGCTTGCGCTCGTGCACGTAGGGGATCACCACGTCGAGACAGGCTTGCATGATGCCGAGCGGCCCCGCCGCCAGCACGGCGCGCTCGTAGTCGAGGCCGCTCATCAGCACCCGCACGCCCTCGTTCAGCTTGCCGAGCACGTTCTCGGCGGGCACCTCGCAGTCCTCGAACACCAGCTCGGAGGTGGGCGAGCCTCGCATACCCAGCTTGTCGAGCTTCTGGGCGGGCTTGAACCCTTTCGTGCCCTTCTCGATCAGGAAAGCGGTGATGCCGCGCGGCCCCGCGTTGGCGTCGGTCTTGGCGTAGACCACCAGCGTGTCCGCGTAAGGCCCGTTGGTGATCCACATCTTGCTGCCGTTGAGCACGTAGCGGTCGCCGCGCTTCTCCGCCCGAAGCTTCATGCCGACGACGTCCGACCCCGCGCCCGGCTCGCTCATCGCAAGCGCGCCCACATGCTCGCCCGAGATCAGCTTCGGCAGATATTTGCGCTTCTGCGCGGCGGTGCCGTTGCGGCTGATCTGGTTGACGCAGAGGTTCGAGTGCGCGCCGTAGGAGAGCCCGACGGCCGCCGAGCCGCGGCTCACCTCCTCCATCGCGACGCAATGGGCGAGATAGCCCATGCCCGTGCCACCGAATTCCTCCTCGACCGTGATGCCGTGCAGGCCGAGCGCGCCCATCTCCGGCCAGAGCTGGCGCGGGAAGCTGTCGGTGCGATCGATCTCCGCCGCGAGCGGCGCGATCTTTCCCTCGGCAAAGCCGCGCACGCTGTCGCGCAGCAGATCGATCTCGGGGCCGAGATCGAAATCGAGCGCGGGATATCGGTTGCTGGCCATCTAGGCCTCCCTTGGCGACTTGGCGGTTCAAGGTTTACCGCCAAGGCGCCAAGTCCGCCAAGGAAGCCGTTAGCGCCGGCTCTCCGGCACGCGGCTCATGAACGAGCGGTCCTCGTTGAGGAGGGCGCCGCTCGCCTCCAGGCGCCGCGTAATCTCGCCGGCCTCGGGGTCGGCGCCGAGCTTCTCCCGGTACGTCTCATAGGCCGCGAGGCTCGGGAAATCGATCAGGCCGACGGCGGCATTCATCGGGCCCGCGAACTTCGTCGGCAGATAGTAGCCTGCGGGCGTGCCGCCGCAGCGCTCGATCGGCGTGACAAGAGCCCTGGCATAAGCCTCGAAATCCCGGAGCTTGGTGGGGTCGAGCGTATAACGGATGTAGAGCGTGATCATCGGGCGCATCTCCTTTCAAGGGGTGCCATGCCCTCTGGATATGCGCGTGCGGCTGCTGCCCGTCGAAGCCAATCGCTTCGGTCCCGAGCGAACCGTGCGTGCGATCGCTCATGAAGCGAGCATGGCGGCGGGGTTAACCATTTGTAACGGCGGGTCTCAGGGATGGCGTGAGAGCATGCGACCTAGAACTTGTCTAAGGGGGCGCCCGCGCGCGCCCCGACATCCTCACTCAGGAGAAAAGTCCCATGACTCGCAGAACCTTATCCGCCTTGGCGCTGGCCGCCGTGCTCGCCGGTGGCACCGCCGTCGCCGTCGGCCCGTTGGTCGCCAATGCGCAAACCCAGCAACAGCAGCCGGCCCACCGCGCAGCTTTCGAGCCCGGCCGCCACATCGAGGGCCGGATCGCCTACCTCAAGACCGAGCTCAAGATCACCGACGCGCAGGGGCCGCTGTTCGAGAAAGTCGCCAACGTCATGCGCGAGAACGCCAAGGCCATGGGCGATGCGGCCCAGAGCCTGCGCGGCGACCCCAATCAGCCCCGCACGGCGATCGTCCGCCTCGAAGCGCGCGCCAAGTTCGGTCAGCTTCGCGCCGACGGCGAGACCAAGATGCTTGCGGCGTTCCGGCCGCTCTACCAGGCGATGAGCCCGGATCAGCAGAAGGCCGCGGACGAGATGTTCGAGCATCACGGCCACGGGCACTTCGGCCGCTAGCCCTCAGCCCAACTCCTCTCCTCCCGGCGCGTCAGCGCTGGGAGGATGAGGGTTCCGCCGCCGATACCTGGGCATCGTAGACCGCGACCGCGGTCATGTTGACGAGACCGCGCACGGTCACCGAGGGCGTCACGATATGCGCGGGCTTGGCGCTGCCCAGGAGCACCGGTCCCACCGGGAGCCCGTCGCCCAGCACCTTGAGCGCGTTGAAGGCGATGTTCGCGGCATCGAGCGTCGGCAGGATCAGCAGATTGGCCGAGCCCTTGAGCCGCGAGTTCGGGAAGATACGCTGCCGGATCGTCTCGTCGATCGCGGCGTCGGCGTGCATCTCGCCTTCGACCTCGAGCTCGGGCGCGCGTTCTCGGATCAGCACCAGGGCCTCGCGCATCTTGCGCGCGGACGGATGATCCGAGCTGCCGAAATTCGAATGCGAGATCAGTGCGACCTTGGGCTCGAGGCCGAAGTGCCGGACGGCGCTCGCCGCGCGCAGTGTCATCTCCGCCAGCTGTCCGACGTTGGGATCGTCCACCACCTGGGTGTCACAGAGGAAATAGGTGCCCTTGGGCAGGATCAGCACGCTCAAGGCGGCGGGTGCGCTGACACCGGCTCTGAGCCCGAGGATATCGATGACGTGCTGCAGGTGGCGCCGGTACTGCCCGATGGTGCCGCATAGGAGCGCGTCGGCCTCGCCGCGCCTCACCATCAGCGCCGCGATCGCCGTGGGCCGCGTGCGCACCACGCGGCGCGCGAAATCCGGCGCCACGCCCTTGCGCTCCATGATGGCGTGATAGAGCTCCCAATACTCGTTGTAGCGCGGATCGTCCTCGGGATCGCAGAGCTCGACGCTCTCGTCGAGCTTGAGACGCAGGTTGAGCCGCTCGATCCGCCGCTCGACGACGGCGCGCCGGCCGATGATGATCGGCTTCGCCAGCCGATCGTCGATCACCTGCTGCACCGCGCGCAGCACCCGCTCGTCCTCGCCTTCGGCAAAGACCACCCGCTTGGGCTCGGCCCGCGCCCGCTCGAATACCGGCTTCATGGTGAGGCCGGAGCGGAACACGAACCGGGTCAGCCGCTCTCGATAGGCCTCGAAATCCGTGATCGGTCGGGTGGCGACGCCGCTCTCCATCGCTGCCTTCGCCACCGCCGGCGCGATCTCCAGGATGAGGCGCGGATCGAACGGCTTCGGAATGATGTAGTCGGGGCCGAAGGTGAGCGGCGCCTCGCCGTAGGCCGCGGCCACCACGTCCGAGGGCGGCGCCTGCGCTAGATCGGCGAGCGCCTCGACCGCCGCGAGCTTCATCGCCTCGTTGATTGCGGTGGCACCCACGTCGAGCGCGCCGCGGAAGATGAAGGGAAAACAGAGGACGTTGTTGACCTGGTTCGGATAGTCGGTACGCCCCGTCGCAATGAGCGCATCCGGCCGCGCCTGCCTCGCGAGCTCCGGCAGTATTTCCGGAACCGGGTTCGCAAGAGCGAGGATGAGAGGTTTTGGCGCCATGCGCGCGACCATCTCGGGCTTGAGCACGCCGGGCGCGGATAGCCCCAGGAAGATATCGGCGCCGCCGATGACGTCGCCGAGCGTGCGAGCGTTGGTGTCCTTGACGTAGCGATCCTTGCGCGGGTCCATCTCCTCCTTGCGCCCGCGATAGGCGACGCCGTAGCGGTCGGTGACAATGACGTTCTCGATCTTGAGTCCCATGTCGACCAGCAGGTCGAGGCAGGCGATCGCGGCGGCGCCTGCGCCCGAGCTCACCAGCTTAACTTCGCCGATCGACTTGCCCATGAGCCGGAGCGCATTCCGGACCGCAGCGCCCACGATGATCGCGGTGCCGTGCTGGTCGTCGTGGAACACCGGGATCTTGAGGCGGTTCCTGAGCTTCGCCTCGATCTCGAAGCATTCCGGCGCCTTGATGTCCTCGAGGTTCATGCCACCGAAGGTCGGCTCGAGCGCGGCGATGATGTCGACGAGCTTGTCGGGATCGCGCTCGTCGATCTCGATGTCGAACACGTCGATGCCCGCGAATTTCTTGAATAGCACCGCCTTGCCTTCCATCACCGGCTTCGCCGCCAGCGGTCCGATGGCGCCCAGGCCCAGCACCGCGGTGCCGTTGGTGATGACGCCCACGAGGTTGCCGCGCGCGGTGACGGTGGCGGCCTCGGCGGGATCGGCGACGATCGCGTTGCAAGCCGCCGCCACTCCCGGCGAATAGGCGAGCGCCAGATCGCGCTGGTTGGCGAGTGGTTTGGTCGCGGCGATGGCGATTTTACCGGGCACCGGCAGCCGGTGATACTCGAGCGCGCTCTCGTCAAAATCCTCCGCCATCAAAAGCTCCCCGGAAGCAGCGGCATCAAGCCGCCTTGAAATGCGGGTGTCGGGCGTCGCTTGTCAACGGAACCCGAGCGCCCAGCGGCTGCTTCCGATAGGGGGACGGTTAGTCGTCGGAGCGTCGGTCAGCCAACCTCTGCAGCGGTGCGCGTCCGCACCTCGACCGTCACGTGCGAAAATCGGCCGACTTCGTTCAAGCGATCGTGATAGAAATCCGCGCTGCGCGCCTTGGTCGTGACGACCGAGAGAATGGCTCCGAGATGACCGGGGCCGAGGCGCCAGAGGTGTAGGTCGGCGAGCCGGTCGCCGTCGGTCTCGATGGCGATCCGGATACGGTCGGCGATCCCTTGATCGGTGGTCATGTCGAGCAGAATGCCGCCGGTATCGCGCACGAGACCATAGGACCAGTTGGCGATCACCAGCGCGCCCACGATCCCCATCATCGGATCCATCCAGACCCAGCCGAAGAACCGGCCCGTCGTCAGGCCGATGATTGCCAGCACGGACACCGCGGCATCCGCGGCGACGTGTAGGAAGGCGGCGCGCATGTTGTTGTCCCGGCCGGCCGTGCCGTGCGCAGCGTGCTCATCGTGCTCGTGCTCCGTGAATGCCGTTTCGTGGCTCCAAGCACGATCGCCGTTGGCCACCCGGAGGACAGCCTTGAACTCGTGCGGTTCCGGGATCTCCTCGAGGGATTCGAGATAGTCGCCGCGGTCTGCGAAAGCGAAGAGCTGCCGCTGACCGGCTGGCCTGACGGTCTCGATTGTAATGGGGCTAGAGGTCGAATCGGGACCCCGTGTGCCACTCTCCTCGAAGCGGAGCCGGAACCGGGGTGGCACGCCGTCCTCGAAAACCTCGAGCCGGAGCCGGCCGAAAGGCGTCTCGATGCCCTGGATCTCTGCCTCGTGCGCATGGCCGTGACCGCCGTGGCTGTGGCCGCGGCTATGACCGTGAACGTGGCCGTGATGATCGCCGCCGCTCAGGAGCCAGGCACTGGCGATGTTCACCAAGAGGCCGAGCACCGCGATCGGAATCGCCTGGTCGAAATCGATGTGGATCGGGGCAAAGAGCCGCGATACCGCCTCATATCCGATCAGCAGCGCGATCATCGCCAGGATTATGGCGCTGGTGAACCCCGCGAGGTCGCCGAACTTGCCCGTGCCGAACGTGAAACGCGGATCGGCCGCGCGGCGGCGCGCATAAGTGTAAGCGAGCGCGGCGATGGCGAGCGCTGTGGCGTGCGTCGACATGTGCAGGCCGTCGGCGACGAGCGCCAACGATCCGAAAATGCTGCCGCCCCCGATCTCCAAGATCATCATCGCGGAGCAGAGCGCGATCACGCCCCACGTCTTCCGCTCGTTCTGCTCGTGGTCGCTGCCGAGGAAGACATGGCTATGCGCGTAGGCGCGCATCGGCTCTTGCTGGTTCGTCATGGCCGTACTTTCACTTGAAGTAGCTATGGACCACATCGACCAACTGGTCGGTGGCCTTGTGATCGAGCGCATCGGGATTTCTCGCGCGGTCGACGAGATGCGTGCGGATATGGTCCTCGACCACCTCCGCGAGCAGCCCGTTGATGGCCCCGCGGCAGCCCGCGATCAGGTGCATGACCTCCGAGCAGCCCGCCTCCCCCTCGAGCGCCCGCTTCACCGCCTCGACCTGCCCCCCGATGCGGCTCACCCGATGCAGCAGCTTCTGCTTGTGGCGGACGGTATGGCTCATGCTGTGCGTGCCTATCGGATATAGTATAGGGGGGTATCCTACGGCGCTGCGCGAAGCAGGTCAATGGCGTCAAGCCTTGCCCGGCCGTGGCCCCCGGTTCACGGCCTCGGAGTGCTTCGGATCAGCTGTTTTGCCGGGGACCGAGGCTCAAGCAGGCCTTGTGATCTCCGCCGTCGGGCGGCGGCGCTCCTTGTCCACCCACTCCCAGACCTCGTCCTCGGTAACCTTGAATGCGCGGGCCACATGGCGCACGAGATCGCAGATCAGCAGGCCGTAGTGCCGATGCGAGCTGGCGGTTTTGCTCGGGTGAATGTGACAGACCACGTCACCGCCGGGAGCTTCGAACATGATCAGCAGCGGGCGCTCGATCCGCATGGCCTTCTGCCCCATCGCAGTCCCCCTATATTTAGATCAGCGCGAAGCCTGGCAGCCGCAGCGCCTTCCGGTCAAAGGTAAGAGTGTGAGCGCAGCCGGCTTTGCCGCCGAGCGCGCCGATGAGCGCATCGCTAAAGGAGCCGCGGCCTTCTCTGAGCGCGATCATGGCGGTAAATACTTCTGTCTCGCTTTCCACCATCAGAGCATCGGCCTGGAGCATGCGTTCGATCGCCGCCGCGATCTCCGAATCGGAGAAGCCGTAGGCGCGGTCCAACACCCACACCAACTCCGCCATCGCAACCACGCTCACGAACCCCGGCTCGTCAACGCTGAGCCGGCCCTCGATCAGATCGATGGCTTTGCCGAATTGGATGGGATCATCCCGCACGAGATAACGGACGAGAACATTCGTATCGAGTCCGATCATCTCGGCTTGCGTTTTGCGCCCTCGCTCGCTCCCGCCGCAGCAGCCTCGGTCATGTCATCGATGGTCACTCCCCGCCGCTTCGGCTTGAGCATTCCGCGCAGTGCCGATGCGGGAAGTTTCGGCAACAGTACGACGCTGCCGTCCGGATGCACGAAGAACTTCACCCGATCGCCAGGCTTCAGCCCAAGGTGCTCCCGGATCGCCTTTGGGATGGTCGCTTGTCCCTTGACGGTGATGGCGGATTCCATGGCTTGCTCCATTACATTCATGCGAATGTAATACTTCGCGGCGCCGCGTCAATCCTGGAGTGAGCGCCTGGCTGGTGGATGGAATCCTGACTCGGGCGCCGCGGGAATAGCCTACCGGCCGGTCAAATAGCGGGAAGCGTCGCTCAAGCGAATGCCAAAAGAACCGGGTACAAAGGTTTGGTGCGGCCGAGAAGACTCGAACTTCCAAGGGGTTTCCCCCGCTAGCACCTCAAGCTAGTGCGTCTACCAATTCCGCCACGGCCGCGAGAGCGGGCATCGCATCCCAGGGGGTGCTGCCGGTCGCGCGGGTGCTTAGCAAATCCGCCGCCCTATAGCAAGGCGATGCGGGCGCGCCGGCAGCCCGACGCAGGCCGGACGCGCGGCCGAAACCGGACGTGGACAGGAGCTTGACCCACGGGACATGCGACACCACGCTTGTCCGCAAGCGGCGGTCAGGAATGGGCCGGAATCAGGGTGCTTTGGTGGCACTCTATACCGGCGCGGAGCTGGGCTTAGCGGTATGATGTGTTTGGATTTGCTGCAATGAACTCCAATTTGGTCACCCGAGCCGTCCCAATCGCCGCAAAGCCGCGCGACATCCCTTCCGCGGTCGAGTGGCAGATCAGCGACGAGCCCGTGGGTTACGAGGCGGCGGTTACCGAGATGGAGCGGCGCGTCGCCGCGATCCGCGCCGGCACCGCGCCGGAGCTCGTCTGGCTGCTGGAGCATCCGCCGCTCTACACCGCCGGGACGAGCGCGCGCGACACGGACTTGCTCGAGCCCGGAGCGCTCCCGGTGCATCGCACGGGCCGCGGTGGGCAATACACCTATCACGGGCCCGGCCAGCGCGTGGCCTATGTGCTGCTCGACCTGAAGCGCCGCGCCGGGGACATCCGCTGCTTCGTCGCCGGACTCGAGGAGTGGATGATCCGCACCCTCGCGCGCTTCAACGTGAAGGGCGAGCGGCGCGCCGGCCGGGTCGGCATCTGGATCGACGAAGGCGACGGAC
>DATMMM010000051.1:0-2009 GCA_035569735.1 Allostellaceae bacterium
ACCGCCAGCGCCTCCTGCTGGTCGTGGGTGACGTAGACCACGGTGAGACGCAGGCGCTGTTGCAGCTCGCGGATGTCTTCGCGCACTCGGCGCCGCAGCTTGGCGTCGAGGTTGGAGAGCGGCTCGTCGAACAGCAGCACCCGAGGCTCCAGTACGAGCGCGCGGGCGACCGCGACCCGCTGCTGCTGTCCGCCTGAAAGCTCCGAGGGCAGCCGAGCGCCGAGGTCTCGAAGCCCGACCAGGGCAAGTTTCTCCAGCGCCAATGCATGGGCCTCGCGCTTGCTCGCCCCGCGCACCGTTGGGCCATAGGCGACATTCTCGAGTACAGTCATGTGCGGGAACAGCGCATAGGACTGGAACACCATGCTGACATCGCGGTCCGCCGCGGAGAGCGAGGTCACGTCCGAGCCGCCGATCAGCAGCTGACCTGAGGTCGCGGTCTCGAGCCCGGCGATCAAGCGGAGCGTCGTCGTCTTGCCGCAGCCGGAGGGCCCGAGCAGCGTCACGAGCGTTCCCGCTTCGATCGCGAAGGAGACATCGTTCACCGCGGCGACCGGCCCATAGCGTTTGACGATATGCCGAAGCTCGACGGAGGCGGCGCCGCGAGGTGCCATGGCCATCAGCCCGCTCCCTCGATCGCGAGCTCGCCTGCCGGATGCGCACGCCGCCCGAGCCGGCGCTCGCCGACCACGAGCTGTATCAGTCCGATGACGGCGAGCATGATGACGATCAGTACGGAAGAATACGCGATGGCCAGGCCGAACTCGCCAGCCTCGGCGCGCCCGACGATATAGGCCGTCGCCATGTTGTGCTGCGCGCTCACCAGGAAGATGACCGCGCTGACCGCGGTCATGGCGCGCACGAAGCTGTAGACGAGCGCTGTCACCACCGCTGGCTTGAGGAGCGGCAACACGACGCGGAGGATCGTGGTCCCGGTTCGCGCGCCCAAGGTGAGCGAGGCCTCGTCGAGGCTACGGTCGATCTGGGCGAGCGTCGCCATCCCTGCGCGCACGCCCACGGGCATGTTCCGGAACACGAAGCAGATCACCAGGATGAGCGCGGTGCCTGTAAGCTCGATCGGCGGCACGTTGAAGGCGAGGATGTAGCTCACGCCGACGACGGTGCCGGGGATCGCAAAGCTCAGCATGGTCCCGAACTCGAACAGCCTCTGACCCGCGAAGCGCTGGCGGGTTAGGAGATAAGCCGTCAGCAGCCCGATGATCGCCGTGAGCGGCGCGGACACCGCCGAGACGCCCAGGGTCGTCCAAAGGGAATCCCAGGCGGAGCCCGTGAGCAGCAGCCCGTGCGGACCCCATTCCACCGAGAAGCCCGTCCGGTAGTGCTCGAGGGTGAAGGTTTGGTCGCGTCCGAGCGCGCGCACGAAGCCGCCGAGGAATATGGTGGCGTAGACCGCAAGCGTGAGGATCGTCCAGAGGATTGCCGTAGCATAGCATGCTAAGCGCACGCCGGTGGGCAGGGGGATCGGCACGCCGCTGTCGCCCTTGCCGGTGACGGTCGTATAGACGCGGCGGCCGAGCCAGCGCTGCTGGGCGTAGAAGGCACCGAGCGTGAAGGCGAGGAGCACGATCGCGAGCACTGCAGCCTGGCCCTGGTCGTGTGCCGCGCCGACGACGGCGAAGAACACCTTGGTCGAGAGCACCTCATAGTTGCCGCCAAGCACCAGCGGATTGCCGAAGTCCGCCATGCTCTCGACGAAACCCAAGAGGAAGGCATTGGCGACGCCTGGCCGCATCAGCGGCCACGTCACCGTGCGGAAGCTCGTCCAGCGCGACGCGCCCAAAGTCTCCGAGGCTTCCTCGAGGGAGGGTGCGATGCCCTGGACGACCCCGATCAGGACCAGGAAGGCGATCGGCGCGAAGGCCAGGAGTTGCGCCAACAGTACGCCGGGCAAGCCATAGATCCAGCGCGAGCGCGGCACGTCGAGCCAGTCGGAGAGCAGCGCGGTCAGCGCGCCCGCGCGCCCGAAAAGCAGGATGATGGCGAGACCG
>DATMMM010000052.1:0-18513 GCA_035569735.1 Allostellaceae bacterium
CCCAATCAACCCTTATGGCTTTACCAAGCTTGCCTGCGAACGAATGATGGAGGACTTTGGGCGGGCCCATGGTATCAAGTCGGCTCGCCTGCGTTACTTTAATGCAGCCGGCGCGGAACCGTCTGGAGAGATCGGCGAGGATCACGAGCCCGAGACGCATCTGATCCCGCTGGTGCTGCAGGCGGCGATGGGCCAGCGGGCGCGGATCGACGTGCTCGGCACCGATTATCCGACACCCGACGGCACCGCGATCCGCGACTACATCCACGTCCAGGACCTGGCGGACGCGCACGTCAGGGCCGTGCAGCTTCTGTTGAGGGGTGGGCTCAGCATCACCGTCAACCTCGGCACCGGCGCGGGCCATTCGGTTCGCGAGGTGATCGCCGCCGCCGAGCGCGTGACGGGCCGGCGAGTGCCGCGGCGCGAGGCGCCGCGCCGTTTCGGCGATCCGCCCGTGCTGGTCGCCGATCCCAGCCGTGCGCGCGAGCTGCTCGGCTGGACCGCGAAACACTCTGATCTCGACACGATTCTCAAGACCGCCTGGGCCTGGCACAGCCGGGAAACCCAAGCGCGGCAATCGGCGGCGGGCAAATAAGCCGGTCGTCACGGAGGCGTAGTACATGAACGAAGCCGCAGTTCTACTGCCGCTGATGCCGTGCGCGAGCGCGGCGACGCTCTCACCCATCCGGGTCCGCGGAAAATTCTTCTTCGCGGGAGAGCAGAAGTTCTTCGTCAAGGGCGTCACTTACGGGCCCTTTGCCGTGGGCTCCCACGGCACGCAATTCCCCGAACGCGACGTCGTCATCCGGGACTTCCGGCTGATGGCCGAGATGGGCGCCACGGTGGCGCGCGTCTTCACGGTCCCGCCGGTCTGGCTGCTGGACCGGGCGGCGGAGGCGGGACTGCGGGTGCTGGTGGGGTTGCCGTGGTCGCAGCACATCGCCTTCCTCGACGACCGCAAGGTGCAGGCGCAGATCCTGCGCAGCGTGAGCGATGCCGTCGGCGAGCTCCGCCGGCATCCCGCGATCTTCGCCTACCTGATCGGCAACGAGATCCCGCCGGACATGGTGCGCTGGCACGGCGCCGAGCACGTGCGCGCGTTCCTGATCCGCCTGATGAAGGCCGTGAAGGCGGTCGATCCGACCGGCCTCGTGAGCTACGCCAATTTCCCCTCGACCGAATACCTCACGCTCGATTTCACGGACTTCGTCTGTTTCAACGTCTACCTGCACGACGAGAGCGCGTTCCGCCGCTACATCTCGAGGCTGCAGAACCTCGCGGTCGACCGGCCGCTGGTGCTGACCGAGTTCGGCATCGATTCCTTCCGCGAGGGCCAGGAGGCGCAGGCCGAAATCCTGTCCTGGCAAATCCGGGCCGCTTTCGACATGGGCGCTGCCGGCACCTTCGTCTTCGCCTGGACCGACGAGTGGTTCACCGGCGGGCATCTGATCGAGGATTGGGCCTTCGGCCTGGTCGATCGCGACCGCGTGCCGAAGCCCGCCTATCGCGCGGTCGCCCGGCGCTTCCAGGAGCCGATCCCGCCGGGCCTCGCGCACAATCCGCGCGTCTCCGTGGTGGTGTGCGCCTATAACGCCGAACGCACGATGGAGCCGTGCCTCGCCTCCCTCCAGGAGCTCAACTATCCCGACTACGAGGTGATCGTGGTCAACGACGGCTCGACCGATCGCACCCTGGAGATCGCCGAGCGCTTTTCCTATGTGCGCATCATCAGCCAGCCCAACAAAGGCCTGAGCGTCGCGCGGAACGTCGGCGCCGAAGCCGCCACGGGCGAGATCGTCGCCTATACGGACAGCGACTGCGTCGCCGATCCGGATTGGCTGACGTATCTGGTCGCCACGATGGAGCGCAAGCAGCTCGTCGCCTGCGGCGGCCCGAATTTCCCGCCGCCCGAGGACAGCCTGGTGCCTTCCGCCGTGGCGGTGGCGCCGGGCGGGCCGACGCATGTGCTGCTGACCGACGAGACCGCCGAGCATATCGCCGGCTGCAACATGGCCTTCCGGCGCGACACGCTGCGGGCGCTCGGCGGATTCGATCCGACCTACCGCGCCGCCGGCGACGACGTCGACATGTGCTGGCGCTTCCAGGACGCCGGCCACACCATCGGCTTCAGCCCGGCCGCGATCGTCTGGCATTTCCGGCGCAACACGATCGGCGCCTATTTCGGCCAGCAGCGCGGCTACGGCAAGGCGGAGGCGCTGGTCTACGCGAAACATCCGTTTCGGTTCAATCTGTTCGGCCAGGCGAAGTGGCTCGGCCGCATCTACGGCGATCTCTCGGCCTCGCTGCTGGTCTCGCGCAAGCCGCTGATCTATTCGGGCGTGTTCGGCCGCGGCTTGTTCCAGACCATGTACGAGCCGCCCTCGTCCTTGACCGCGGTGCTGCCGCTGAGCTTCGAGTGGAACGTGGCGGCGCTGGCGCTGGCGGCGATGGGCGCGCTCGGCGGCGGCTGGTTCTGGCTGCTGGGCCTGCCGCTGCTCACGACCTGGCTGCTGGCGATCAACACCGCGCTCAAGGCGCCGATCGACAAGCGCTTCCGGGGCATCAAGGCGCGGGCGCTGGTGGCGCTGCTGGTTTATCTGGGGCCGATCTTGCGGGGATGGGAGCGTCTCAAATGGCGCTTCAAGGCGGTGCCGGTGCAGGAGCCGGCGGACGCCATCGGCGGCGTCGAGCAGAAGGCGCGGATTTCCTGGCTGGGCCGCGCGCTCTATCTCTCCTATTGGAGCGAGCGGGGCGACGAGAAGGAGGCCGTGCTCGGCGGGCTCATGCGCGTGCTGACGCCGCTCAAGTATTTCGTGGTGATGGACAGCGGATGGAGCGATTGGGACATCAAGGTGTCGCGCGGGGTTTGGACGCGCGGCCTGGTGCTGTGCTGCGCCGAGAATCACGGCGGGAACAAGCGGCTCTTGCGCGTGCGCTGCGTGCTGGCGCTCTCGCGCTTCGCCAGGCTGATGCTCAGGAGCTACGTCGCGAGCTCGGTGCTGGCGCTGGTGCTGGGCGTACCTGTGGTGGCGCTCGCCATCGGCGTCGCGGGCCTCGTGCATTCGCTCGCCATCGTGCGGCACACCATCGAGTTCGGCCAGGTCATGCATGGCCTGATCGATTCAGTGGCGGTCGAGGCCGGGCTGCTGCCGGTGCGGCCGATCGACAAGGCTCCCGCGGAACCCTCGCTCGCGCCCAGCGCCGCCTGATGTCGGAGTTCCTCCGGTGTTGCGCCGGCTGATCCCGTTCCTGGCGCCGTACCGCTGGCGCTTCCTGTTCGCGCTGGCGCAGGTCTTCCTGATGGCGGGCTTCGAGCTGCTGAAGCCCTGGCCGCTGCAGGTCGTGATCGACGACGTGCTCGGCGGCAAGCCCGCGGGCATCGCCTGGCTCGAGGGTTGGTCGGCGGCGGCACTCCTCGCCGGCGCCTGCATCGCGCTCGTGGTGATCAATCTCGGCAGCGGGCTGCTGACGCTCCTCCACAACATCACCACCATCGGCGTCGGCCAGCGCATGGTGAACGACCTCCGCGGCGCGCTGATGGGCCATTTGCATCGGCTGTCGCTCGCCTTCCACGGCCGGCAGAAGGTCGGCGACCTCATGTACCGCGTCACCGCCGACAGCTACGCGGTGCAGACGCTGATCATGAACGGCATCCTGCCGATCCTGTCGGCGCTGATCCTGCTCGCGGGCATGCTCGTGGTGCTGACGCGGCTCGACTGGCTGCTGACGCTGATCGCGCTCACCGTGGTGCCCGCGCTCTTCCTGCTGATCGCGCTGTTCAATCGCAAGATCACCACGCTCGCGACCGAGGTGCGCGAGCGCGAGAGCCTGGTCTACAGCCTGGTCCAATGGGCGATGAGCTCGATCAAGGTGGTGCAGGCCTTCACCAAGGAGGAGGAGGAGCACCGCCGCTTCATGGGGGCGAGCCGCGCGAGCCTGGTGGCGACGCTCCGGCTCTACGGCTGGCAGACGCTCTATTCCGGGGTGGTGAACGTGGTGATCGCGGGCGGCACGGCGCTGGTGGTCTATGCCGGCGCCAACGCCGTGCTCGGCGGGCGGCTCAGCCTCGGGCAGCTCATCGTCTTCATCTCGTATCTGGCGCAGCTCTACCAGCCGGTCAACCAGATCACCCAGAGCTGGGGCCTGATCGCGGGCGCGCGGGTGGGCGCGCGGCGCTGCTTCGAGGTGCTGGACATCGAGGCCGACCTCAAGGACGGCACGCGCGGATTTCCCGCCGATGGCGCGATGGGGGCGGTGGAATGGCGCGGCGTCTCCTTCGGCTACCGGCCGGACCTGGCGGTGCTCAACGGCATCGACCTCAAGGTCGAGCCCGGCACCAAGGTCGCGGTGGTCGGACCGACCGGCGCGGGCAAATCGACGCTGCTGGGGCTGCTGCCGCGGTTCTTCGATCCGAGCGCGGGCACGGTGCTGATCGACGGCGTGCCGCTCACGGACTATCGCATCGCCGATCTCCGGCGGCAGATCTCCATGGTGCTGCAGCCGCCGCTGGTCTTCCCGCTCTCGGTCAAGGACAACATCGCCTACGGCCGGCCGGGCGCCGGCGACGCCGAGATCGAGCAGGCGGCGCGGCTCGCGCGCATCCACGATCTCGTGCGCTCGCTGCCGCAGGGCTACGACACCGTGATCGGCGAGGGCGCGGGCACGCTCTCGGAGGGCGAGAAGCAGCGCCTCACCATCGCGCGCGCCATCCTGCGCGACGCGCCGATCCTGATCCTGGACGAGCCGACCTCCGCGCTCGACGTCGAGACCGAGGCCATGGTGATGGCCGCGATCCGCCGGCTCACCGAGGGCCGCACCACCTTCATCATCGCGCATCGGCTCTCCACCGTGCGGGACGCCGATTTGATCCTGGTGCTGCGCGACGGCGGGATCGTCGAGCACGGCAGCTTCGGCGAGCTCATGCGCCGCGGCGGCCCCTTCGCCGACCTCTACAACACGCAGTTCAAGGGCGCTGCCTAGCCTAGAGCGCCCGTTCAGTCGGATCGCCTTCGGCGACTGTGCGCCGCCTAGATCATGAATTCATAAACGCGGTAGGCGCCGTCCGCGCTTCCGGTGTCGGTGGTGAAGCGGACATGCGCGGAGGCTCGCCATTCGTCGCATCTTGGACCCCAAGCGGACCTCGTGAGCCGTGTCGGCTAGGTTTGACTCATGTAATAGGGAGCTTCAATCTGGCCAACATTCGCGCGAGCCGCTGAGGGGTCTGGGGCATGCCCGTCACCATCCGCAACCGTCGCAAGATCCTCTGTGTCTCTCCGGCCTATAGCCCGTCCTTCGGCACCTTCGAGTATGCCTATCCGCTCCGCGGCGGCACCCGCGCCTTTATGCCGCCGCAGGGCTTGCTGGTCGTGGCGGCCTACCTGCCGACCGAGTGGGAGGTGCGGTTCGTGGACGAGAACATCGCTCCGGCGCGCGCGAGTGATTTCGTCTGGGCCGAGGCCGTGCTTGCGAGCGGCATGCATGTGCAGCGCCAGCAGATCCTCTCCATCGCGCGGCGCGCGCACCGCGTCGGCAAGCCTGCGGCCCTGGGTGGGCCGTCGGTGTCGGCGGACCCATCGGCTTACGCCGAGTTCGACTACCTGCACCTGGGCGAGTTGGGCGACGCCACGGACCGACTGATCGCCCTAATCGACTCCGATCCGCGCCGGCCGCCCGCGCAAGTCCGCTGCGAGACGCAGGAGCGGCTGCCGCTCACGGATTTTCCGGTCCCCGCCTATCACCTTGCGGAGATCTCGCGCTACTTCATTGGCAGCGTGCAGTTCTCCAGCGGCTGTCCCTATCGCTGTGAGTTCTGCGACATTCCCGCGCTCTATGGCCGCAATCCCCGCCTCAAGACGCCGCAGCAGGTGACCGTGGAGCTCGACGCCATGCTGCGCCGGGGAAATCTCGGTGCGGTCTATTTCGTCGACGACAACTTCATCGGCAACCGCAAGGCCGCGCGCGAGCTGGTAGGGGAGCTCGTGCATTGGCAGAAGGCGAACGGCTATCCGATCGAGTTTGCCTGCGAGGCGACGCTCAACATCGCCAAGCAGCCGGAGCTGCTGGCGATGATGCGCGAAGCCTATTTCGTCACGGTGTTCTGCGGCATCGAGACCCCGGACATCGACGCGCTTCACGCCATGGCGAAGGACCACAACGCCACCATCCCGATCCTCGAGGCGGTCGAGATCCTCAACGGCTACGGCATGGAGGTGGTCTCCGGCATCATCCTAGGCCTCGACAGCGACACCGCCGAGACGCCGGCGCGGATCGTCGAATTCGTGCGCCGGTCCAACATCCCCATGCTCACGATCAACCTGCTGCAGGCGCTGCCGCGCACGCCGCTGTGGGGCCGGCTCGCCGCTGCGGGGCGCCTCGTCCACGACGCAGCCCGCGAATCGAACATCGATTTTCTGCTGCCCTACGACCAAGTGCTCGCGATGTGGCGGCACTGCATCGCGGAGACCTACGATCCCGAGGAGCTCTACCGCCGCTTTGCTTGGAACGTGGCGCACACCTATCCAAATCGCATCCGTCCGCCGGTGTCGCCCCAGCGCGCATCGTGGTCGAAGCTGCGCAAGGCCGTGCGGATCCTCGCGAACCTGCTGCTCCGCGCCGGACTCGTGGCGGACTACCGCGGCACCTTCTGGCGCCTTGCCGGGCCGCTCTTGCGCCAGGGCAGGATCGAGGACGTGATCCGCGTAGGCGTCGTCGCTCATCACCTCATCACCTTCTCGCGCAAGGCAGCGCTGGGCGAGGAGAACGCGTCCTTCTACTCCACCAAGCTCTCCCGCCGTGCCACCGCGAAGGCGGCGTGACGCCTGGCCCGATGGTCGCGGCGGCTCAGGATGCGGGGATCTTCTTTGCGCCATCAAACATCTTCCTCATCCTGAGCCACGCGTCGCTCGGCGGCGCAGAGCGGCGCTCGGGATTAGAGGCGCGTGAGTCGAAGGACGCACGGAGCCTGTCTAGACGCGCCGCCGTCCCTCGGGTTATCAGCTGTCGTCTCTGATGCGAGCAAGAGGGGCTAGCGCGTCCATGACCGATCACGTCAATCACCTCGGCCAACCCATCGGGTTTCCGCTGCCGGGTTGGAGCGCGCGGGCGCGGCCGCCGCGCACGCCCATGGAGGGCCGGTTCTGCCGCGTCGAGCCGATCGACGTCGAGCGCCATGCCGCCGATCTCCATGCCGCGAACCTCGAGGACAAAGAGGGGCGGAACTGGACCTATCTCGCCTACGGCCCCATCGAGCGGCTGGATGACTATCGGGACTGGATGCGCAAGACCTGCCTTAGCGAGGATCCACTGTTTCATGCGGTGATCGACTTGAAGACCGGGCGCGCGGCGGGTGTGGCGAGCTATCTGCGCATCGACCCCGCGCCGGGGGTGATCGAGGTCGGGCACATCAACTATGCGCCGCCGCTTCAACGCACGGCGGCGGCCACCGAGGCGATGTTCCTGATGATGCGGCGGGTGTTCGACGAGCTCGGCTACCGCCGCTACGAATGGAAATGCGACGCGCTCAACGCGCCCTCGCGCGCGGCGGCCCTGCGGCTCGGTTTCCAGTTCGAGGGCATCTTCCGGCAGGCGACCGTCTACAAGTCGCGCAACCGCGACACCGCCTGGTACGCGATCGTCGATCGCGACTGGCCCGGGCTCAAGGCGCGCTACGAGCGCTGGCTCGATCCCGCGAACTTCGACGCCGCGGGGCGGCAGCGCCGGAAGCTGTCGGCAGCGGGCGAGCGATAGGCGAGGGAGCGGCGACCGAGTCCGGCGCCTCGCTTCAGGGCTCCGCCAGCGCTGCTTTCAGGGCGTCGGCGAGAACGCGATAACCGGCCTCGCTCAAATGCAGGCCGTCGCCGCTGTGATAGCCGGCTGGGAGCGAGCCGGCGCCGAAGGGTTGCAGCGGGATGCAATTGGCGCGCCCTCGGCAAAGCTCTCTGATGGCGGCATTGACGCGCGCGATCTCCGCGTTCGAGGCGAGCTTCCCATAGGCCGCCGCGAAAGCACCATCGTCGATCGGCAGGATTCCGATGAGATAGAGCCGCGGCTGTGTTGGCAGCGCCGCCAGTATCCGGCGGTAGTTCGCGACCACGTCGTCCCCCGTCACATGCAGGAGGTCGTTGATCCCGATCTCGAGAAAAACCGCATGCGCCTTGGCGAGCGACGTATAGCCGCCGATCCGGCTCAGGAGGCCGCCGCTGGTATCGCCGCCGATGCCGAAATTGAGCGCCCCGGATGCCACTGCCGTGGCGTCAAGCCCCTCGAGGATGCTGTCGCCGAGCAGGACGACGGCTCCTTCCGGCGCCGCCGAATCCGCCACGAGTTGCTCTGCGAGCCTCGCTTGATAGGACAGGTCGGTCTGCGACATCTTCACGAGGACGGCGGCGGCCGATACGATCACGAGCAAAAGCACGAAGCGCAGACGCATCGCGCCAATCCCGGAAGCCTTGGAGGCGCGAGCCTGCCATGGAACGCCGGAGGATGCCACCGCTCACGCGCCGGCGGCGCCGACCGCATCGGCGGCAGTGTCGCCCACGCGCGCGCTCGGCCTCAACGCAGCTAGATCGCGTCCAGCTGCCAGGCGAGGTCGTTGTGGATGTTCCAGAGATAGCCGAGATTGGCGGTGCCGACGACGGCGTACTCGTGTCCGTGATGGCGCCACCACAGCATGTTGACGTCGCCGCGCTGCTCGGGCGTCGGCGCCTTGTCCGGTAGCGTGGTCGTCGCCACCACCACCGTCACCGGGCCGAGCGCCTTGTTGTCGGTGGTGTAGAAGAGCTGCGTCGCCGGCCGGCCCTCGATGAACAGCACCCGGCCGCCCTGATAGGCCAAGCCCCACGGCTTCAGGTCCGGCAGGTGGAAATCCTGCGGCAATACCAGCTTGTGGCCGCCGCTGCTCTGGGGATCGGCGGGGATGTCAACCAGCGCCGTGTCGTTCGGCCCGGCGTTCACCAGCATCTTGTGATAGCCCGCGACGTTGTCGAGCCAGTTCAAGCTCGCCGCGGCGGTCTGCTCCGTCAGCTGCGGGACGAGCCCGCCCGAGGATTGCGTTGCCAGGAAATATCCCACGCCGCCGCCGACGATCAGGCACGCCACCGAGGCCGCGATGGGCAGGCTCGCCCAACGCCGCCAGGAGGCAGCGGACGGATTCGCCGAGGGCTTTCGCGCCTCCGGGAATCGCACGATCTTTTCGCCGGCCTCGCTCTCGCGGAGCTCGCCGCGCGCGGCCGCGAGCAGGCGCTCCGGCACCGGCTCCTGGAGCACGTCGTCGAACATCACGCGCAGCGCGGCCGCGGTCTCGCCCAGCATCTGCGCCTCGCGGGCGAGCGCGGGATCGCGCGCAATCGCCATCGCCACCTCCTTCGACGTCTCAGGATCGAGCTCGCCGTCGAGATAAGCGATCAAAAGCTCATCGTTTGGCTTCTGCATCGTCTTTGCTCCCGCGACCGCCGCCGAGCTTGACTTGAAGCGCTACCCGCGCCCGCGCCAAGCGACTCATGATGGTGCCCACCGGCACATCCGCGACTGCAGCCGCTTCCTTGTAACTCAGTCCATCCACCGTTACGAGCATCAACGCCGCCCGTTGCTCGGGCGGAAGATCTTTGAGCGCCAACCGCACCTCGGCGAGCGCCAGCCTCGCTTCGACTCGGCGCATCGGCTCGTCTGTGCCGATGCGCTCCGCCTCCACTTCCGGCTCCTCCTTGCGAACATCCCGCGAGCGGATCTGGTCGATCCAGATCGTCTGCACGATGCGGAACATCCAACTGTCGAAGCGGGTGCCCTCCTGGAACTGGTGCTCGCGGGTCAATGCCCGCTCGCAAGCTGCCTGAACCAGGTCGTCCGCCTCGAACACGGAGCCGGTCAAACCGCGCGCGAAGCGCCGGAGCCGGGGGAGAACCGCCACGAGCTGGTCGCTGAAGCGAGCGCTCACTGGACGGAACCCCGACGCCGCCGGGTCGCTCGAACCGGCTTGACGAGAGGACAACGCCTCCTGATCGGCTTTATTCCTTTGGGGCAAGCGGCTTGAGCCTCTGATATGTCTGGAATGCGAGCTCCCAAGGTATTGAAAGTCCTTGGAAAACTCTGCGAATCCGGGTAATCCACAGAATTATCGGGCATTCTATGCAAGGGGTGGGGCTGATGAAAGGGGTAGGGGTGGCGCTGGTCCTGGTGGCCGCGCTGGCGGGAGCGGGGGTGGCGCGGGCGGAGTGCGCGGGGGATCTCGCGGCGATGCAGGCGAAGCTGGCGCAGGTGCAGGACGTGAAGCGGCGCGAGGAGGCGCGGCTCCTGGTCGAGAAGGCGAGCCTCGAGCAGCAGCGCGGCCGCGCGAACCTCTGCGAGGCCGCGCTCGCGCGTGCCGGCATCCTGATCAAGTAAGTGGCCCGGCCACAAGGCCGCAGCCGCGAAGGCTTCACAAAGCCGGTCTCGCGCGGCATTGTGACGGCGGCCCTTGGGCACCGATAGCCTCCTGCCTTTTCGTGTCCGGTTCCGGGCCTCTCACACGACCTCATAGAGACGCCGAATGAAGATCTGCATCCCGAAGGAGCGCCGGCCGCACGAGCGCCGAGTCGCGGCGACGCCCGACACCGTGAAGCGACTCGTGGGGCAGGGCTTCGAGGTGGTGGTGGAGACCGGCGCGGGCGAGGGTGCCTCGTTTCCGGACGACGCCTTTCGCGCGGCGGGTGCCTCGATCGCGCCCGATGCGGGTGCCACACTCGGCGCGGGCGACATCGTCCTCAAGGTGCAGCGGCCGCTGACCGGCGGCGAGGGCGGGGTCGACGAGGTCGCGGCGATGCGGCGCGGCGCCGTGCTGATCGGCCTCCTGCAGCCGTTGCAGCATCCGCAGGACGCGGCGGCCTACGCCCAGGCGGGCATCGCCGCCTTTGCCATGGAGCTGGTGCCGCGGATCACGCGCGCGCAATCGATGGACGTGCTCTCCTCGCAATCGAACCTGGCGGGCTACAAGGCGGTGCTCGACGCCGCGGTGGAATTCGGCCGCGCCTTTCCGATGATGATGACCGCCGCGGGCACCATTCCGCCGGCGCGGGTCCTGGTGATGGGGGCGGGGGTGGCGGGGCTGCAGGCGATCGCAACGGCGCGGCGGCTCGGCGCCATCGTATCGGCGACCGACGTGCGGCTCGCCGCCAAGGAGCAGGTGGAGAGCCTGGGCGCCAGTTTCCTCGCCGTCGATCTCGAGGCCATGAAAGCGATGGAGACCGCGGGCGGCTATGCCAAGGAGATGGGCGAGGATTTTGCCCGCCGGCAGCGCGAGCACGTGACCGAGGCGCTCAAGAAGACGGACATCGTGATCTGCACCGCGCTGGTGCCCGGCCGCAAGGCGCCGGTGCTGATCACGGCGGCGATGGTCGCGGTCATGAAACCGGGCTCGGTGATCGTCGATCTCGCGGTGGAGCAGGGCGGCAACGCCGAAGGGAGCCGCCTCGGCGAGGTCGCGGTGAGCGCCAACGGCGTACGCATCGTGGGACACGCCAACGTGCCCTCGCGCATCGCCGTGGACGCGAGCCAGCTCTACGCCAAGAACCTGCTGAATTTCCTCGCCGTCCTCGTCGACAAGGACAAGGCGCTCAAGATCGACACCGCCGACGAGATCGTGAAGGCGACGCTGCTCACGAAGGACGGCGCGGTCGTGCATCCCCAACTCGCGGGCGCGGCACCCGCCCCGGCAGGAGCCTGAGGCCCCATGGATACGTCCCCCGTCGCCAGCCACGTCCAGGACCTCGCGAACCAGGCCCATGAGCTCGCCAACCAGCTCGACGCGCTCAAGCAACAGGTGAGCGCGCTCACGGCCCAGGCCGCCGCTCAAGCGGGCGCGCACGCCGACGTCTTCGTCCACTTCCTGACGGTCTTCGTGCTCGCGGTGTTCGTGGGCTACTACGTGGTCTGGCGCGTGACGCCGGCGCTGCATTCGCCGCTGATGAGCGTCACCAATGCGATCTCGAGCGTGATCGTGGTGGGCGCGCTGATCGCCTCGGCGGGGCGGGGCTTCTCCGCGGCCATGGGCCTGGTCGCGGTGACGCTGGCGTCGGTCAACATCTTCGGCGGCTTCATCGTGACCCAGCGCATGCTGCAGATGTTCCGGAAGAAGGCGAAATAACGGAGCCGCGACATGACCGAGAACCTCGCGGCCCTGCTTTATCTCGTCGCCTCCGTCTGCTTCATCATGGCCTTGAAGGGTCTGTCGTCGCCCGAGACCGCGCGGCACGGCAACATCTACGGCATCGCCGGCATGGTGATCGCCATCGGCACCACCTTGGCGCTGTCGATGATGAGCGGCTACCTCGCGATCGCCATCGCCATCATCATCGGCGGCGCCGCCGGCACGTTCATTGCGCTCCGCATCCAGATGACGGCGCTGCCGCAGCTGGTGGCGGCCTTCCACAGCCTCGTGGGTCTCGCCGCCGTCTGCGTCGCCGCCGCCGCTTTCTATGCGCCCGACGCCTACGGCATCGGCAGCCCGGGCGCGATCTACCGCGAGAGCCTGATCGAGATGAGCCTCGGCACGGCGATCGGCGCTATCACCTTCACGGGCTCGCTGGTCGCCTTCGCCAAGCTGCAGGCGCTGATCACCGGCGCCCCGCTGGTGTTCCCCGGGCAGCACCCCTTGAACGCGGTGCTGGGGATCCTGCTGGTGATCCTGATCGTCTTTTTCGTGCTGGACCAGTCGGCGCTGCTGTTCTGGCTCATCGTGCTGCTGTCGCTGGCGCTCGGGCTGCTGCTGATCCTGCCGATCGGCGGCGCCGACATGCCGGTCGTGATATCGATGCTCAATTCCTACTCGGGCTGGGCCGCCTGCGGCATCGGGTTCACGCTGGGGAACAGCCTGCTGATCGTGACGGGCGCGCTGGTGGGATCGTCGGGCGCGATCCTCAGCTACATCATGTGCAAGGGCATGAACCGCTCGATCTTCAACGTGATCCTCGGCGGCTTCGGCACCGAGGGCGGCACGGTGGCGGCGGCTGCCTCCCACGCCGACAAGACCGTGAAGTCCGGCAGCGCGGACGACGCGGCCTTCATCCTGAAGAACGCCAGCTCGGTGATCATCGTGCCGGGCTACGGCATGGCAGTGGCGCAGGCGCAGCACGCGCTCAAGGAGATGGCGGACCTGCTCAAGAAGGAAGGCGTCAGCGTGCGCTACGCGATCCATCCCGTGGCGGGCCGCATGCCCGGCCACATGAACGTGCTGCTCGCCGAGGCGAACGTGCCCTATGACGAGGTGCTGGAGCTCGACGAGATCAACCGCGACTTCGCCAGCACCGACGTCGCCTTCGTGATCGGCGCCAACGACGTCACCAACCCCGCCGCCAAGACCGATCCGAAATCCCCGATCTACGGCATGCCGATCCTCGACGTGGAGAAGGCGAAGACCGTGCTGTTCGTGAAGCGCTCGATGGCCTCGGGCTACGCCGGCGTCGAGAACGAGCTCTTCTACCGCGACAACACGATGATGCTGTTCGGCGACGCCAAGAAGATGTGCGAGCAGATCGTCAAGGCGATGGGCGCCTGAGCCGACGACTGCTCAAGGGTCGTTTCTGCTCCTCTCCGCCCCCACCGGGCGGAGAGGCAGGGTGAGGCGGGGGAGCCTCCGGCGATCGGGTATGACGCAACGGCCGGAGGCTCGCTATGGGGGGCGAGCAGCGACAATGGCGCCATGGTGGTGTCGCTGACCGAGATCATGCCGGTTGAGGTGCGCACCTCCGGCTTCTCCCTCGCCTACAGCCTTGCCACCGCGACCTTCGGAGGCTTCACGCCCGCGGTCAGCCAGTATCTCTACCACGTGACCGACAACCGCGCGGTGGCGGGGCTTTGGCTGATGTTCGCGGCCGCTTGCGGGCTAGCAGCGGCGCTCCTCGCGTGGCGTCCGGAGTTCCGGGCCCGGCAGCCCGCCGCGGCCGAGTGAAGAGCTAGTAGCCCTCGCGCTCCAGCCGCTTGCGCAGGAGCTTGCGGTGACGGCGCACGGCCTCGGCCTTCTCGCGGGCCCGGCGCTCGCTCGGCTTCTCGTAGTTCCGGCGGATCTTCATCTCGCGGAAGACGCCTTCCCGCTGCAGCTTCTTCTTCAGCACCCGCAGCGCCTGATCGACATTGTTGTCACGCACAAGGATTTCCACGACCCGCACTCTCCCTCGATCGGCCGGCGCCGCCGGCATCAACGCAAAACGGGCCGCAAAAAGCGCTGCGGCCCACGGAAACTCCGGGATTTCTATAGCACAGCCCCCGGAAAAAGAGAAGTCGGTGCCGCTTTACCCCGCGGGGCTTGGCGGACATAGTAGGTGCCATGGCCATTCTGAAGATCGCCCGCATGGGCCACCCCGTGTTGCGCCAGGTCGCAGCGGAGGTGCCCGATGCAACCGCGCCCCGGATCAAGGCGCTGGTCGCCGACATGATCGAGACGCTCGACGACATCGCCGGCGCCGGGCTCGCCGCACCGCAGGTCCATGTCTCCGAGCGCGTGGTCATCTTCAAGGTGCCGGCGGAGCGCGTCACCGGCCGCCCGCTCGACACGCCCGAGGAGCTGATCGCGATCGTCAACCCCGTGATCGAGCCTCTGGGCGAGGAGCGTGAGATCGGCTGGGAAGGCTGTCTCTCCGTGCCGGGCTTGCGCGGCGCCGTGCCGCGGTTCGCGCGCATCCGCTATCGCGGGCTGACGCCGGAGGGCGCCCCGATCGACCGCGAGGTCGAGGGCTTCCACGCCCGCGTGGTGCAGCACGAATGCGACCACCTCGACGGCGTGCTCTATCTGCAGCGCATGACCGACCACCGGTTGCTCGCTTTCGTGGAGGAGTGGCAGCGCTTCCCCATCGATCTCGCGGGGGAGGTCGCGAAGGCGGCGGAGTAGGACATGGAGAGAGGCCAAGCCAAGGACGCGTTGCTCGCGGCGATGCTGCCGGACGTGCCGTTCGACGGCTGGACCGAGAAGGCGCTCGCCCGCGCGGCCGAGCGCGTCGGCCTCGAGCCGGGCGAGCTGCGCAGCCTGCTTCCCGGCGGCGTCCGCGACCTCGTCGCGTGGTTCAGCCATTGGGCCGATCGCGAGACCATGAGGGCGCTGGAAGCGCGCGATCTCTCGGCGCTCAAAGTGCGCGAGCGCATCGCCGCGGGCGTGCAGACGCGGCTTTCCGTGCTGACGCCCCATCGGGAGGCGGTGCGCCGGTCGCTGGCGCTGCTGACGGCGCCGCAGAACCTGGCGCTCGGCGCGCGGCTCCTCTATGAGGCCGTCGACGCCATCTGGTACGCCGCCGGCGACACCGCGACGGATTTCAATTTCTATACCAAGCGCGCCCTGCTCGCGGGCGTCTACGCCGCCACCACGCTCTACTGGCTGGACGACCGCTCGCCCGAGAGCGCCGACACGCTGAGCTTCCTCGATCGGCGCCTCAGCGACGTCATGGCGATCCCGAAGGCGACGGCGCGCGTGCGAGCCTGGGCCTCGCGCCTCCCCGACCCCTTCCGGCTGGGCCGCCTGGCGCGGCGGCTGTAGCGGCATTGCGCGACATGGTCTGCCAACCCCGCTCCGCCCGCTTGCGGGGGGAGAGGTCGCGAGCGCAGCGAGCGGGTGAGGTGGGTGTCGATGGCGAACGCGATCCTGCCGCGGAAGCACACCTCACCCTCCCAGCGCTGCGCGCTGGGCCCCTCCCTCTCCCCGCTCTGCGCGGAGAGGGATTTGCGTCGCTCTAGCCGTGGCATCGTCAGCCGCTGTGGATCTCGCTTTCCTGCAGCAGCAGGCGGTCGCGGCTTATCGCGCGGGGCGGCTCGCGGACGCATTGCAATTCTGCCGGCAGATCCTGAAGCAGCTGCCCGATCGCCCGGACGTGCTGAGCTTCGCCGGCATGATCGCGCTCGAGATGGGAGACGCCGCCGAGGCCGCCGAGCTCTATGGAAGGGCGGTGCGGCGCCGGCCCGATTTCGTCGAGGCGCACTACAATCTCGGCAACGCGCTGATGAAGCTCGGGCGCAACGAGGCGGCGGTCGAGGCCTACCGCCGCGCGGCCGAGCTCAAGCCCGACCTCGTCGCCGCGCACAACAACCTCGGCAATGCGCTCCATGCGCTCGGCCGCGACGCGGAGGCCGCCGACGCCTATCGCCACGTGCTTCGCCTGGCGCCGGACTCGCCGGAGGTGCAGCGCAATCTCGGGATCGCGCTCGAGCGCGCGGGGCACCGCGGTCAGGCGATCGACGCCTACCGCGCGGTGATCGCGCGCCGGCCGGGCTGGCTGCTCGCGCACAGCAATCTCGCCAATGCGCTGCTGAGCGCGGGCGAGGCGCGCGCGGCGGTCGCGGCCTCGGACCGCTGGCTTGAGCTGGCGCCCGGCAACATCGAGGCACTCTCGATCAAGGTCCTGGCGCTTTACGAGGCGGGCGAGCGCGAAGCCGGCGCCACTCTGCTCGATTTCGATCTCGTGCGCACACTCAAGATCGAGCCGCCACCGGGTTACGCCAGCCTACGGGAGTTCAATCGGGCGCTGGTCGAGTTCACTCTGACCCATCCGACCCTCCACGTGCCGGAGGCGGCGGACCCGCATTACCACCATCCCGCGCTCGCGATCACCAAGACGTTCTTCGGGCCAGCCGACGGTCCGGTCGCGGAGTTCGAGGCGATCGTGCAGCAGGCAGTGGCGGACTACATCGCCGCGATCCCGCCGGCGGCGACGCATCCCTTCCTCGTGCGCCCGCCCAAGCAGTGGGAGTTCGCGTCCTGGGCCGCGGTGCTGCACTTCCAGGGCAACCTCACGCCGCACATCCATCTCGACGGCTACCTCAGCGGCGTCTATTACCCCCAACTGCCCGAGCTCCTGGGCGCGCCGGAGCACGGCCAGGCCGGGTTCTTCGAGCTGGGCCCGCCGCCCGAGCAATTCCCGCTCACGGCTGCCGTGGACTCCCTGCCGATCAAGCCGGAGGAGGGGCTGATGATCCTGTTCCCCTCCTACTTCTACCACCGCACCATTCCCTTCGAGGCGAGCGAGCGCCGGATCTCGATCGCCTTCGACGCCGTGCCGCGTACCTAACCGAATTAGAGCGGTGCCCGGCTGGATGGACTCAGTGCGTCCTTCGTCCTTCGACACGCTCAGGACGGCGCCCTCATCCCGAGCGCCGCTCCGCGGCGTCGAGGGACGCGCCGGCTCAGGATGAGGCGAATTTCAGAATGCCATCAAAGACTGCCCTTCATCCTGAGCCGCCGCGCTTGGGCGGCGAGTCGAAGGACGCACGGTATCCATGCAAAGGGGAAGCGCTCTAGCGCGCGGCGCTTGAGCGGAGAGGCGCCACTTTCCTGCGTGGGACGCGTGTCCGCGGCGGTCTCGCCCTGTTCGCGGCGGCGAGTTTTTCGCCCCAGCGGCCCAGCGCCCGGTGGACGTCGCCGAATCCGCGGCCGAGCTCGCTCAGCGCATAGGTGACCTTGACGGGCGGGCCGGGATCGACCGTGCGCTCGACCAGGCCGCGCGCCTCCAGCTCCTTGAGGCGGGCGGAGAGCATGCGGTCGCCCATGGCCTCGATCCGCTCCCGGAGCTCGCTGAAGCGCAGGGGTCCCGCCTCCTCGAGCAAGGCCATCACCAGGCCGTTCCAGGGCCGCGCGAGGACGTCCATCGCGGCCTGGAAGAGCGGGCAGAGCTCTGAGCTGTAGCGTTGCTTCATGGCGGTTTCGGCCTATCTCACCCGCGAGAGTATGGAGGCTCGCGGCGGCGAAGGAAAGCGAGCCTCTTGCCATAATTCTGTAAAGACTGTAGCTATATTTTAGGAAGTACGCTAGTCTCGGAATTGTCCGACGAGCCAGCGAAGCGCCCGACCCGCGTCCAGGATGAGAACGAACCAACCAAAGGGAGTCTCCACGATGAAGCTATACTTTATGCCCGGCGCCTGCTCGCTCTCCCCGCATATCGCGCTGCGCGAGACCGGCCTCTCCTTCGATCTCGAGCAGGTGGATTCCAAGACCAAGAAGACCAAGTCCGGCGCCGACTTCCTCAAGGTCAATCCGAAGGGCTACGTGCCGGCGCTCCAGCTCGACGATGGCCAGACGCTCACCGAGGCGGCGGTGATCGTGCAATACATCGCCGACAAGAAGCCGGAGGCGAAACTGCTGCCGCCCGCCGGAACCACCGAGCGCTACCGCGCGCAGGAATGGCTCAACTACATCGCGACCGAGATCCACAAGGGTGTGGGCGCGCTTTTCAACCCGAAGCTCACCGACGACTGGAAAGACGTGTTGCGCGAGAGCGTCGCGCCCAAGTTCGACTATCTCAGCAAGCGGCTCGAGGGCCGGTCCTACGCCTTCGGCGACGCCTTCAGCGCCGTCGACGGCTACCTCTTCACCATCCTGGGCTGGCCGCAATACGTCGGCATCGATCTCGCGAAATGGCCGGTGCTCAAGTCCTACACGGACGGGATCGCGAAGCGTCCGTCGGTGCAAGCCGCGCTCAAGGCGGAAGGATTAGCAAAGTAAAGTAAAGCGTACCCTGGCGCCTCTCCGCCCGCTTGCGGGGGGAGAGGTCCCGAGCGCAGCGAGCG
>DATMMM010000053.1:0-5407 GCA_035569735.1 Allostellaceae bacterium
CAGCCCGGCTGGAAGCTCGCTGGCACCGGCTCCGCCGGCGGCCAGGCCTTGACCGGCATCCCCGTGCTCCGCGCGCTTCGCGACGATCCCGCGCTTCGCCGACACGTCCGCGTCTGGCCGTTCGAGACCGGACTTGCAGCACCCGCCGCGGGAGGCCACGCTCACGTACTGATGGCGGAGATCTATCCCTCCCTGGTGCCGGCGCCGCCCCGCGCGGGCGAGGTCAAGGACTCCGCCCAGGTGCGGCACCTCGCAGCCCATTTCGCAGCGCTCGACGCGCGCGGCGGGTTGGCCGAGCTGCTCGCGGGCGACCCCGCGCTCGCCCGCGCGGAGCGGCGGCAGGTCGAGCGCGCGGAAGGTTGGGTGCTCGGCGTCAGGGGCGAGGTGGTGAGGCGCGCAGCCCTCACCCCCCCATCGCGTCCCTCGACTTCCGCTCGGGATGAGGGCGATGGGGGGATGAGAGTTGCAGGCACCAAGCTCCGTTACCTCAAAGATCCCGCCGCGATCTATCGCCGGTCCTTCGCGCTGATCCGGCGGGAGGTCGACCTGGCAGCCATCCCGCGTGCGCTGCGCGCCTTGGCGGTGCGTCTCGTCCATGCGAGCGGCGAGCCGGATCTGCTGAGGGATCTGCGCTGGTCCGAGGATGCGGCGGCGCGCGCCCGGGTCGCGCTGGCGAGCGGCGCGCCGATCCTGGTGGATTCGGAAATGGTGGCCGCCGGCATTCAACGCCGGAGCCAGGTCCGCTGCCTGCTGAACGATCGCCGGGTAGCAGGGCTCGCGCGCAAGCTCGGGACCACGCGCTCGGCGGCGGCGGTGGAACTGTGGCGGCCCCATCTTGGCGGTGCCGTGGCGGCGATCGGCAACGCGCCCACCGCGCTCTTTCATCTCCTGGAGATGATCGGCGCCGGGGCGGATCGGCCGGCGGTCATTCTGGGATTCCCCGTGGGCTTCGTGGGAGCCGCGGAGGCCAAGGCGGCGCTCGCCGAGAATGCGCTCGGTCTCGCTTACGTGACGCTGCTGGGGCGGCGCGGCGGCAGCGCGCTCGCGGCCGCGGCGGTGAACGCGCTCCTGGAGCCGCCACGGTGAGCTGGCTCACGGTGATCGGCATCGGCGAGGACGGGCTCGACGGCCTCTCGCGCGCGGCCCGCACGCTCGTCGAGCAAGCCGAGGTGCTGGTGGGCGGCGAGCGGCATCTGGCCTTGGTGCCGCGGGGCCGAGCCCCGCGCATCGCCTGGCGCCAGCCGCTCGCCGAGAGCCTGCCCGAGATCGCGGCGCAGGAAGGCCGGCGCGTGGTGGTGCTCGCGAGCGGCGATCCGCTCTGGTACGGCGTCGGCACGCTGCTGCTGCGGCGCTTCGGACGCGAGGCGATGCTGGTGTTGCCGGCGCCGAGCGCCTTCAGCCTGGCGGCGGCGCGCATGGGCTGGCCGCTCGCGGAGTGCACGCCGCTGACGCTGCACGGCCGGCCGCTCGCGCGGCTGGCGCTGTTCCTGCAGCCGGGCGCGCGGCTCTTGATCCTGAGCGAGGATGGCACCACGCCCGCGACGGCGGCGGCGTTCCTCTCCGCGCGCGGCTGGGGCGAGAGCGTGCTCACTGTGCTCGAGCACATGGGCGGACCCAGGGAGCGCCGTATCCAGGGCCTCGCCGCGACGTGGTCAGCAGCGCGCGTCGCCAATCTCAACACACTTGCGGTCGACTGCATCGCGGGACCTGAGGCGCGCATCCACTCGCGTCTCGCCGGCCTGCCCGACGATGCCTATCGCCACGACGGGCAGATCACCAAGCGCGTCGTGCGCGCGGCGACGCTCGCCGCCTTGATGCCGCTCACGGGCGAGACGCTCTGGGACGTGGGCGCGGGCTCCGGCTCGATCGCGATCGAATGGCTGCGCGGCGGCGGCGGGCGCGCCGTCGCCATCGAGCGCAACCCGGCGCGGCTCGCGCTGATCGCGGAGAATGCGGCGTTGCTGGGCGTGCCGGAGCTCGAGATCGTCGCGGGCGAGGCGCCGGCGGCGCTCGCGGAGCTGCCGGCGCCGGACGCGGTCTTTCTCGGCGGCGGCACGGGCACGCCCGGCCTCTTCGAGCAGGCCTGGAGCCGGCTGCGGCTGGGCGGACGCCTGGTTGCGAACGCGGTCACTCTCGAGGGCGAAGCGCGGATCGCTGCCTGGCACGCGGCGCACGGCGGGCGGCTCACGCGCATCGCCGTCTCCGAGGCGGAGCCGCTCGGCGGCGGACACGCCTGGCGCCCGCTCATGCCGGTGACGCAGCTGAGCCTCGCCAAGGCCCGCACGCCATGACAGGCGCGATCGAGGGTTGGCGCGCTTATGCGCTGCTCACCCTGCTGAGCTTGGCACTCTACCTCCCGGGCATCGCGGCGCTGCCGCCCACGGACCGGGACGAATCGCGCTTCGTCCAGGCGAGCCGGCAGATGCTGGAGAGCGACGATTTCCTGCGCATCCGTTTCCAGGATGAGCCGCGCAACAAGAAGCCCGCTGGCATCTATTGGCTGCAGGCCGCGAGCGTCGCGCTCCTCGGCACGCCCGCGAGCACGGCGATGTGGCCCTATCGGCTGCCCTCGATGCTGGGCGCGCTGGCGGTGGTGCTGCTGACGTTCCGGTTCGGTCGTGCCTGGGTCGGCCGCGAGGCGGCATTCTGGGGTGCGGCCCTGCTCGCGGCTTCGCTCGGCCTCACGATCGAGGCGCATCTCGCCAAGACCGACGCGGTGCTGCTCGCGACCGTGGTGGCGGCCCAGGGCGCGCTCGGCGAAATCTATCGCACGAGCCGCAACCACGAGCCCACGGGCGCGGCGCTGCCGCTGGTGTTCTGGATTGCGCAGGGCCTCGGGATCCTGGTGAAGGGCCCGGTGACGCCGCTCGTCAGCGTGCTCGCGGCCGGCGCGCTCGCGCTCGCCGACCGGAACGCGCGCTGGCTCGGTCGGCTGCATTTTTTCTGGGGTGTGCCGCTGGCACTGCTGATCGCGGCGCCGTGGCTGATCGCCATCATGGTTGCGACCGACGGCGGTTTTGCCAGGGAGGCTCTCGGCAATGATCTCCTCGGCAAGCTCATCCACGGCCGGGAATCTCATGGGGCGCCGCCCGGCACCTATCTGGTGGCGGCGCTGCTCACGTTCTGGCCGGGGTCGCTGGCGCTCGCGGGCGCCGCGCGGCTCTCCTGGCGCGAGCGCGCCGAGCCAGCCATCGGGTTCCTGATCGCCTGGATCGTGCCGTTCTGGCTGCTGATGGAGCTCGTTCCGACCAAGCTGCCGCATTACGTGCTGCCCGCCTATCCCGCGCTCGCGCTGCTGGCGGGCCGGGCGCTTGCCGACGGAGTGGCGGTGGCCCGCCGGCACTGGAGCGACCTCGTGGCGTGGTCGGTTTGGGGACTGGCGGCGCTCGGGCTCGGCAGCGCGCTCCTGGCTCTGCCGGTCCGGCTCGCGGGAGCGGTGCCGGTCACAGGCGCCGCCGCTGTCGTTCTCGCGCTTGCGCTCGCGGGCGCGGCGCTGCTCAGTCTGTGGCGCGGCAAGTTCCGGCCGTGGCTTGGGCTCGCCGCGGCGGCGATGCTGTGGGCGGGCGGCTTCGCCCTGATCCTGCCCCACATCGATGTGCTCTGGCTGAGCCGGAGCGCCGCGGCGCTGGTCAACGACCAGAATCGCGTGCTGCGGCCGGTGGTGGTCGCCGGCTATGCCGAGCCGAGCCTGGTCTTTCTCCTGGGTACGGCGACCAAGCTCACGAGCGGTCCCGAGGCCGCGGCGATCCTCGCCAAATTGCCGGAAACCCTCGTCCTCATGAGCGATCGCGAGGATGCTGCCTTCCGGAAGGTTCTCCGGAAGGACGGCGTCTCCGTCGATGCTCTGGGCCAAGTCTCGGGCATCGACTACTCCAACGGCCGCGCCATGACGCTCACGCTCTACGAGACCGCGCGATGAGCGGCACGCTTTACGGCCTCGGCGTGGGCCCGGGCGATCCCGAACTGGTGACGCTGAAGGCGCTCAGAATCCTGCGCGCACTGCCCGTCGTTGCCTATCCCGCGCCGCCCGAGGGCACGAGCTTTGCGCGCTCGGTGGTAGCGAGCCACTTGACCCCCGCTCAGACAGAGATCGCGATCCGCGTCCCGATGACGCGCTCGGTGGCGCCCGCGCAAGCCGTCTACGACCGCGCCGCCATCGAGATCGGCGGACACCTGGACGCTGGCCGCGACGTCGGTGTGCTCTGCCAGGGCGATCCCTTTTTTTATGGCTCGTTCATTCAGCTTTTCGAGCGGCTGGCGGCAGGATATCCGACCCGGGTGGTGCCCGGCGTCTCCTCGCTGACGGCCTGCGCGGCGGCGGCGGGACTGCCCTTGGTCACCCGCGACGAGATGTTGACGGTGCTGCCAGCGACCCTTCCGGAAGCCGAGCTCGAGAAGCGCCTCAAGCAAGCGGGGGCCGCGGCGATCCTGAAGGTCGGCCGACACCTGCCGAAAGTGCGGCGCATCCTGAAGCGGCTCGGCCTGGTGGACCGCGCGACCTATGTCGAGCATGCCAGCTTGGAAAGCCAGAAGGTCATGCCGCTCGAAGCCGTCGATCCCGCTTCGGCGCCCTATTTCTCCATGATCCTCCTGCGCTGCGGCGGCAGGGACAACCAGTGAAGGCAGAGCTGCCGGAGCGCGCCGGGATCGTCGTGCTGGGGCCCCGCGCGCTGCCGCTCGCGCGGCGTCTCCAGCGCCAACTGCGCGGCGCGGAAATCGTCGAGGCTCAAACCGGCGCGATGGGCGTCTTCCGGTCGCTGTTCAGAGGGGGGCGACCGATCGTCGGGATCTGCGCCACGGGGATCGTGATCCGCGCCTTGGCGCCTCTCATCAAAGACAAGACAAGCGAGCCGCCTGTGGTGGCGGTGGCCGAGGACGGCTCGGTCGCCGTGCCTTTGCTGGGCGGGCATCACGGCGCCAATGCAATGGCCCGAGCGATCGCCCGCGCCACTGGTGGTACCGCGGCGCTCACCACGGCGAGCGAGGTGCGGCTGGGCCTTGCGCTCGACGAGCCGCCGGCGGGGTGGCGGGTGGCGAACCCCGCGCGCGCCAAGGCGCTGACGGCGCGCCTGCTCGCGGGCGGTCGGGTCAGCGTGAAGCTCGAGGCCGGCAGCGCCGACTGGCTCACGAAGCACCCGCGCATCTCGGCCGTCGACGGCGGTGCGGATATCGTGGTGACCGACCGAGCACGGGGCCCGCGCGAGCGCGCCTTGGTGCTGCATCCGCCGGTGCTGGCGCTGGGCGTCGGCGCCTCGCGCAACTGCCCGCCCGCGGAGCTCGCGGCGCTGGTGCGACGCACGCTCGCCAGCGCCAAGCTCGCGCCCGAGGCCATCGGCGCCGTGGTCTCGATCGATCTCAAGATGGACGAGCCCGCGGTGATGGCACTCGCCGAGCGGCTTGGCGTGCC
>DATMMM010000054.1:0-10586 GCA_035569735.1 Allostellaceae bacterium
ATTGCGGTACGTCTCCTTCGGCAACGATGCTGGTGCGCGCCGGCAAGCGACGTACCCGATTCGTCAAATCCGCGAGCGCCGCCACATCGCGCCGCGACAGCCGCAGGAAGCGCGAGAGCTTCCTGACGAGCGCTTGGTGGGACGAACCCGCCGCAACGTTCATGTGCCCTCTCGCGTGGATCGAACGCCGGGAGCCAGACGACGCGACTGCGTAACGGATGCCGCAACATTGAAAGCCGAGCTTAGTGCACGTCTTTGTGGCAGTTAGATTGCATTCTACGGATGAACGCGGTGCGCGAGAACATGTTTTTTTGCGTCACCAACGGTCGCGGATCGGCAAGACCGCACCCGAAATACGCGAGAATCGACCGCGCAGGTTCTAATCCATGTTAACGACGCGGCTCGCCCCGCTCCGTACGATCCGCGGTGCGTGCAAAGAAAGAGAGCGCCACTCGAGATCGTCGTCATGCTCGTGGGATCGGTTCGTGAAGCTCGACGGGGACTGCCTGCTATCGCGCGGCGCTGATGGTCTCGTCATCGAGGACCATGACATGGCGCGCGAGACCCTGGTGCTCCCTGCATAGGATTCGGCTCGGAGTATGAGCGACTTTTGCCAAGACGGCGCGCAGCCTTTCGAGGATGAAGCATCCTCTTTTGAGCGAGAGGAGTGCATTCCGAGACAAAGAGGCTCCAATGGACCGGATTGAAACTCTCCGAGAACAGGCCAGT
This sequence comes from Allostellaceae bacterium, assembly GCA_035569735.1. GTDB lineage: Bacteria > Pseudomonadota > Alphaproteobacteria > ATCC43930 > CGMCC-115725 > DASZHJ01. The sequence continues at coordinate 730 of DATMMM010000054.1, forward strand.
GTCATACGGTCGCTCGCAAGGTCTTTTGACTCGCCCGCGCTTCGCGAAAACCTGCTTTATGTAGCAAAACGGTGCGAGCAACTGGCTGCCGCGCATCGCGAGGAAACCGAACGCGAGCAGCATTCTTGATCCGGTTTTCCGACGACCGATCGGAAGCAGCGCTCGTTAGGGGCCGACGCTAGGAGCGCTCCTCTGGCCGCCGATCCCGCCGCGATCTCGCGGTGTGCTATGGTCGCGGCATGATTGCCGCGGACCAGCAACGGATCGCCGGCGCCGAGGTCGTGCTGCCCTGCGCCGAGCTCGAGCGCACTCTCGATTTTTTTACGGAGAAGCTCGGCTTTCGCCTCGAGGCGATCTTTCCGGCGGATGCGCCGGCGGTGGCGGTCGTGGTGGGGCACGGGCTGCGGCTTCGGCTGGAGCGGGAAGGAGAGGGCGCGCCCGGGCGCATTCGTTTGCTCTGCCGCGAGCCCGATGCGGTGGCGGGCGGCGAACGCCTGCTCATTGCCCCCAACGGCACGCGCGTCGATCTCGTGGCGGCGGAGACGCCGGTCGTCGTGCCGCCGCTCAAGCCCGAGTTCGTGCTCTCGCGCATGCGCGGCGACGCGTGGGATGCGGGGCGCGCGGGCATGCTCTACCGCGACCTCATTCCGGGGCGCCTCGGCGGCCGGTTCATCGCCTCGCACATCCGCATAGCCTCGGGTGGGCCGGTGCCGGACTACGTGCACTTCCACAAGATCCGCTTCCAGATGATCTTCTGCCGGACCGGCTGGGTGCGGCTCGTCTACGAGGACCAGGGGCCGCCCTTCGTGATGCGGGCCGGCGATTGCGTGCTGCAGCCGCCGGAGATCCGCCATCGCGTGCTCGAGAGCTCGGCCGGCCTCGAGGTGATCGAGATCGCCTGCCCGGCGGTGCACGAGACTTTCGCCGACAACGTGCTGACGCTTCCGACCGCGAGCGTCAACCGTGAGCGCGATTTCGGCGGCCAGCGGTTCCTCTGGCACGTCGCGTCCGAGGCGCGTTGGCAGCCCTGGCGCGTCCACGGCTTCGAATGCCGCGACACCGGGATGAGCGAGGCGACCCGGGGCCTCGCGGGCGCCCGCATGGTGCGGCCCAAGGGCGCCGCCGAGACGCCGCGCGAGATCCATGACCGCGAGCTGCAATTCTTTTTCGTGCTCGATGGTACTGCGACGCTCGCCTGCCAGGGTGTGCATCGCCTGTCGCCCGGAGATGCCGTGACGATCCCCGCAGGAATGCCCTCCGCGCTCAGCGCCTGCGCGGACGATTTGTCGCTCCTCGAGGTGACGCTGCCGGCTTAGCAAGCGCAAGGGCGCAACCACCCTCACCCTCCCGTTGCTTCGCAACGGGTCCCTCCCTCTCCCACTTCGTGGGCGAGGGGCCTTAGCGGCCGCGCTCTCGCACTAAATCACCGAGAGGTCCGCCTCCGGCGGGCGCTTCAGCAGCGCCGCGATGCGCTCGAGGCCGCGTACGACCTCGGCACGGCGTACGGGCGTGCCGAGGCAGAGCCGCACAGCGTTGGGCGGATTGCTGCGGCCGAGCCAGAAGGCGGTAGCGGCGGTGACGCCGACGCCGTCGCGGCGCGCGGCGGCCTCGAAAGCCTCGGCGCGCCAGCCCTCCGGCAGCCACAGCAGGAGGTGCGGCGCCGCGGGATGGCCGCTCAGCCGCGAGCCCGCGAGCATCTCGCGCGCGAGCTTCTGGCGCGCGACGATCTCCGCGCGCTTTTGCTCCACGAGCCGGTCGGCGGTGCCGTCCTCGATCCAGCGCGTGGCGAGCGCCGCCATCAGCGGTGTCGCCATGTAGATGGTGGCGCGGAGCGCCGCCGCCACGCGATCGTGGGCCTCCTCGGGCACGTGCACGTAGCCGATGCGCAGGCCGGGCGCCATGCTCTTCGAGGTCGAGGTGATGTAAAAGCTGCGCTCGGGTGCCAGGCCCGCGAGCGGCGGCGGTCCGTCCTTCAGCAGGAACCCGTAGACGTCGTCCTCGACCAGCGCCACGCCGTGAGCGCGCGCGATCTCCGCGAGCGCGAGGCGGCGCTCGAGCGGGAGCACGGTCGCGGTCGGATTGTGCAGGGTGGGAAGCGTATAGAGCGCCTTGACGCTGCCGCCGCGGCAGAGCGCTGCCACCGCCTCGGGCAGCAGACCGTGCTCGTCCATCGCGACCGGCGCCAAGCGCAGGCTCAGCAGGCTCGCAGCCGACCGCACGCCCGGATAAGTCAGGCTCTCCACAGCGACGGTGTCGCCGGGCTGCGTCACCGCCGAGAGGACGGAGGCGACGGCGTTCTGGCCGCTCTGGGTTACCAGCACCTGCGCCGGGCTGGTCTTGAGGCCGCTGCGCGCGATCCAGCGGGCACCCGCGGCACGGTCGATCGCGCGGCCCGCGTGCGGCTGGTACTGCAAGAGCGCCTCGAGGTCGGGACTCTCGGCGATCTCGCGCAGGCCCTTCGCCACCAGCGCGGGCTCCTCGCCCGTCTGCGGCCGGTTGAGGCAGAGGTCGACAAAGTCCGGCCCGAGCGGCTCGCCCTTCAAGGCGGGATCGGTGATCGTGCTGGTCGGGCGCACATAGGTGCCGCGCCCGACCTCGCCGGAGATCAGGCCGCGCCGCTCCGCCTCGGCATAGGCGCGGGTGACGGTGCCGACGGTCACCTTGAGGTTCCAGGCCAGATCGCGATGGGTCGGCAAGCGCGTGCCGACCGGAAGCCGCCCGGCGCGGATGTCGCTCGCGAGCGCATCGGCGATCGCGCGATAGAGCGGCCCGCGCTGCTGGGCCAGATCAGGCTGCCAATTCAGATTTGTCATGGTGACAAGTTTTCGCGCCTTGCCTCGAATGTACCGGATTGTACCCCAAGGCGAGGGAGCAGAACAGGTACAATCCATCGGTGCACGTGCGCAGAGCGCACGGCAACAATCCGAAGGCTGGTTTGGAGCTAGCCTATGGCGAGCAGGGAAAGGCGAGCCAGAGCGCGTTGCGCAGTACGTTGGCGGCCGTGTCGTCCATGCTGGACCGGGGCAGGCGCTCGACTTGCCGCGTGAAGGCCAGCACCATGAGGTCGGTGTCCGCGGTCTCCGGCAAGCAGAAGAACGACACGGCGGAATTCATCTCCGCCGCGGTGCGCGCGCCCTCGACGAAGCCGCGGATGAAGGTGGCGCAATCCGGCTGGATCTCGGCGTCGGTGTTCGTGCACATCGCGTAGAGCACCTTGCCGGTCATCACCACTTCGTTGTTGCGGATCATGGCCCGAGCGGACGGCGCTGCAAAAGCGGCAGCGGCGATTATGGAAACCATCGACACCGCGAGCCCGACGCCCCTCATGCGCCTCTCCTCGACCATGCTCCGCTGACGCCCCGAGCGAAATCGAGGCGTTCGCGCGAGAAGTAGCCCGGGGGCGCGCCGGCGCTCCAGTGTTCGTATTGAGGCGGCGCGGTCAGCGCGCCGTCACGCAGCTGCGGAAGGCCAGGGGATCGTCGATCAGACGCAAGGGCTCGATGCTGGCGCCGGTGCCGCGCACGGTGACATCGCCGTAATTGAAGATGCGGCCCAGGACCGACTGGTCGACGTCGACGCTCTCGACCTTGTCCATGTTCATCTCGACGGTGTGCCGGCGCACCAGGCCGCGCTTGAAGATAACGCGGCGATCGGTGACCGCGAGCTCGGTGGTCATGCGCCGCAGCCAGGCCCTGAACCAGGCGACGATCGCACCCAGCGCGCCTATGACGATCAACCCCAAGGGCAGGATGGCCGAAGCCGCGTCTCCGGCGTTGCTCTGCATCCCCAGATAGAGAGCGGCACCCAGCACGAAGATCGCGAGGAAGGGTAGCACCGGCAGATAGATCAGCCAGTGCAGCCTGCTCCGGCACAGCAGGGTCTCGCCGGGTTGCAGCACACGCTCGACGTAGCTCATGGCGTCTCCTCTTGCGGGGCCGGTCTGCGTGCTCCGCGCTTGCGCGCGGGGATCGCTCAGCTAAGGTGGCGTGGAAAGCGGGCGGAGGAAAGCGTGGCGAAAACTTACGAGATCGCGACGATTCCCGGCGACGGCATCGGCAAGGAGGTCGTGCCCGAAGGGATGCGCGTGCTCGAGGCGGCGGGCCGCCGCTTCGGCTTCGCGCTCAAATGGCGCGAGTTCGACTGGAGCTGCGAGCGCTACACCAAGACCGGCAGCATGATGCCCGCCGACGGGCTCGATCAGCTGCGCGCCAGTCAGGCGATCTTCCTGGGGGCGGTCGGGTTTCCGGGCGTCCCCGACCACGTCTCGCTCTGGGGCCTGCTGATCCCGATCCGCCGGGGTTTCCGGCAATACGTGAACCTGCGGCCGATCCGCCTGCTCGCCGGCGTCGACTCGCCGCTCAAGGACCGCAAGCCCGGCGAGATCGACTTCTACGTGGTGCGCGAGAACAACGAGGGCGAGTACTCCGAGATCGGCGGCCGGCTCTATGCCGGCACCGAGCTCGAGATGGCGATGCAGCAGACCGTGTTCACCCGGCGCGGCTGCGACCGCATCATGCGCTTCGCCTTCGAGCTCGCGATTAAGCGCAAGAAGCACGTGACCTCCGCGACCAAATCGAATGGCATCATCCATACCATGCCCTTTTGGGACGAGCGCTTCGCCGCCGTCGCCAAGGATTACCCGGCGGTCAAGACCGACCAGTATCACATCGACATCCTGACCGCGCATTTCGTGCGCCACCCCGATTGGTTCGACGTGGTTGTGGGTTCGAATTTGTTCGGCGACATCTTGTCGGACCTGGGGCCGGCGGTCGTGGGATCAATTGGGATCGCGCCCTCCGCCAACATCAACCCCGAGCGCGAGCTGCCCTCGATGTTCGAGCCGGTGCACGGCTCCGCCCCCGACATCTACGGCAAGCAGATCGCCAATCCGATCGGGCAGATCTGGTCGGGCGCCATGATGCTGGACCATTTGGGGGAGAGCGCAGCGGCAGCGGCGATCGAGAGCGCCATCGCCCGCGTGCTCGCGGATCCCAAGGCGCCGAAGACGCCGGACCTCGGGGGCAAGGCCAAGACCCGCGAGCTCGGCGATGCCATCGCCGCGGCGCTCACCTGAAGGCGCCAGATGGCCGACCGCTACTTCGACGATTTCGAGGTCGGCGAGCGCATCGTGACGCCCGGCATCACGCTCACGGAGAGCCTGATCATCGACTTCGCCATGCGCTATGACCCGCAGCGGTTTCATATCGATGTCGAGGCCGCGAAAGCGAGCAATTATGGCGGGCTCATCGCCAGCGGCTTCCAGACGCTGGCGCTGGGGTTCCGCATGGCTCTGGAGACCGGCGTCTTCCGCGCCTGCGGCATGGGCTCGCCCGGCTTCGACGAGCTGCGCTGGCTCAAGCCCGTGCGGCCTGGCGATACGCTGCACAGCGAGCTCGAAGTCGCCGAGAAGACCCCCTCGCGCTCCAAGCCCGACCGCGGCATGCTCCGGGTCAAGTACTGGATCAAGAACCAGCGCGGCGAGGACGTGATCACCTTCACGTCGATGCATTTGACGCGGCGGCGCCCGGGCTAGCCCGGAGTCCTCCGTTGCAGGGCGTTCCAAGCGCCGACGATGGCCGCCAGGAGTAGCAGCGTGCCCGAAACCCACGCCAGGCGGCTCTGACCGCTCGCGATTTGATCGATGCACGCGTAGAGCAGCGCGCCACACGCCGTGGCATAGAGGAGAGGCGCGAGGCGGCGCACGACGCATTCAAAGTCCATAAGCTTGCGTCCTCGGGCGTAACTCTTGACTTCGACACCCGGTTAAAACGCTTGTCGGGGCTGAGGTTCCGGGCGTCTCAAAGGAGTGGGCAAGAAACGAGGCTCCTATTTCATGGGAGCGCCTCGCGTGAGCTTATTGTGTCGGGCGCGTCGTCTTAACGCACCGTCAATCCTGCGGCTCCCAAGCTGGCGGCCAGAGGGTCCGCCGAGCCTGCGAAAACGGGATGTCTGATGAAATTTAAGCAAGTTGCGGCCATTGTCCTGCTCGGAGTCTGTTTGGAAGGCTGCGCCGCCGCGGCGGTCAGTCTTGCCGAGACGGGCGCCGCTGCCGGACTCAGCAGCGGCCTCGAGCAGTCGCTGAACGGCATCGTCTACAAGACCTTCACCGCGCCTGTGAACAATGTGCGGTTTGCCGCGCTCAAGACGCTCGATCGCATGCGCATGCCGGTGACGGCGGACGAGAAGACCGATAGCGGCTGGCAGCTGACGGCGACGGCGCAGAACCGCACGATCGACATCGAACTCGAGCGGGTCACGGAGGAGGTGACGCGCATGCGTGTCGTCGCCAACAAAGGCGCGATCATCTTCAAGGACGGCTCGACCGCGGCGGAGATCATAATGCAAACCGCGCAATCCCTCCAAGACGGCGGCCCAAGCCTGAAGACACCGGCGCGCGCCAACGCCAAGAGGAGTCTGCTATGAGGCGGACAGCGGCAGGAGTCTTGGCGATCGCGGCCGTCTTGGCATTCACGTGCCACGCTCGAGCGGAGGGAAGACTTCCTTCGGACTCGGCCGGCGTGGCGGTCGCAGCGGCGACGACCGGCGGCTTCGAACGCCTGCCGCCGGAGCAACAGGTGATCGCGCGCGGCCTCTTCCTGGCGCAACGGGTTACGACGGCCGGCCCGGCGCCCTTGGATCTCGGCGAGATCGCCGCGCTCAAGTCCGGCCGGACCTGGCCGGCCGTGCTCGTGGAGATGCGCGGGCGCGGCCTCGCGACGGCGAAGACCCTTCAGCAAGTCATGCGCGATTATCTCCGCGCCATCAACGGCTGCCTCGCCGCGCCTCGAGCTGAGGGCGTCGGCGGCGCCCTGGTGATCGTCACGGGGAACGGCCATCTCTTCGCGGCGGCGGGCGCGAGCTCGGGCGAGGACGGCGGGCGGTGTGCCGGCGACGAGGACCGCCGCGCCAGAACCCTCGCCGAGGCCGGCCAATAGCGCGAAAGGCTCCTTACTCTCCCAAGGCGGTTTCGATTGACGGCTCCCGCCGGCCTCACTAGCGTCGCCGGCGGGACACGGCCCCCCAACGGGTCGCAGCTATTCTGGAAGGAATAGGCCATGAAGCCGCCCGCCCGGCCCGCTAATCCTTGCTTCTCGTCAGGTCCTTGCGCCAAGCGTCCGGGATGGTCGCTGGAGGCGCTCGGGGATGCCTGTCTCGGCCGCTCGCACCGCTCGAAGGCCGGCAAAGCCAAACTGAAAGACGTGATCGACCGCTCGCGCGCCATCCTGGGCCTGCCCGCGGATTATCGCATCGGCATCGTGCCGGGCTCGGACACCGGGGCGGTGGAGCTGGCGCTCTGGTCGTTGCTGGGCGCGCGCGGCGTCGATCTCCTGGCCTGGGAAAGCTTCGGCGAGGGCTGGATCACCGACGCGGTGAAGCAGCTCAAGCTCAAGGACGTCCGCGCGATCCGCGCGGACTATGGCGCGCTGCCGGATTTGGCCCAAGTCGATCCCGCCCGCGACGTCGTCTTCACCTGGAACGGCACCACCTCGGGCGTGCGCGTTCCCGATGGCGATTGGATCCGGCGGGATCGGGAAGGGCTCACGATCTGCGATGCGACCTCCGCCGCCTTCGCCATGGACCTGCCCTGGGACAAGCTCGATGTCGTGACCTGGTCCTGGCAGAAGGTGCTGGGCGGCGAGGCCGCGCACGGCATGCTGGTGCTGAGCCCGCGGGCCGCGGCGCGCGCCGCCGGCTATGTGCCGCCCTGGCCGCTGCCGAAACTGTTCCGCCTGAACTCGAAGGGCAAGTTCAACGAGGCGATCTTCGTGGGCGAGACCATCAACACGCCCTCGATGCTCTGCGTCGAGGACGCGATCGACGGGCTCAAATGGGCGGAGCGGGTCGGCGGCCTCAAGGGATTGATCGCGCGCTCGGAGGCGAACCTGGCGGCGATCGCCGCCTGGGTCGAGCGCACGCCCTGGATCGATTTCCTGGCCTCCGATCCGCGCACGCGGTCCTGCACCTCCGTCTGTCTCGCGATCACCGACGACTGGTTCCGGCGGCTCGGCGAGGACGCGCAACGCGCGGCGGTGAAGCAGCTCGAGGCGCTGCTAGAGGCCGAGGGTGTGGCGCACGACATCGCGGGTCATCGGGATGCGCCGCCGGGTTTGCGCATCTGGACCGGCGCCACCGTCGAGCACGGCGATGTCGAGGCGCTGCTGCCCTGGCTCGACTGGGGCTTTGGCGAGATCCGCCGCGCCGCCGCGGCCTGAGGGACTGCCGTGATGGCCAAGGTCCTGATCGCCGACGCGCTGAGTCCGCGCGCCCTCGAGATCTTCCGGGAGCGCGGCGTCGACGCCGACGTCAAGGTCGGGCTCAAGCCCGACGCCCTCAAGCAGATCATCGACGGCTATGACGGTCTCGCCGTGCGCTCCGCCACCAAGGTGACCCGGCCGCTCATCGAGCGGGCCGCCAACCTGAAGGTGATCGGCCGCGCCGGCATCGGGGTCGACAACATCGACGTCGCCGCGGCGACCCAGCGCGGCATCGTGGTGATGAACACGCCGCACGGCAACTCCATCACCACCGCGGAGCATGCGATCGCACTGATGTTCGCGCTGGCGCGCGAGGTCTCGGCGGCGGACCAGTCGACCCAGGCAGGCAAGTGGGAGAAATCCCGCTTCATCGGCGTCGAGCTCTTCGGCAAGACGCTCGGCATCGTCGGCTGCGGGAACATCGGCTCGATCGTGGCGGACCGCGCGCTCGGCCTCAAGATGAGGGTGATCGCCTACGACCCCTATCTATCGCCGGAGCGCGCCGTCGAGCTCGGCGCGGAGAAAGTCGAGCTCGAGGAGCTGTTCCGGCGCGCGGATTTCATCACCCTGCACACGCCGCTCACCGACACCACCCGCGACATCATCGACGCCAGGGCGATCGCGAAGATGAAGCGGGGTGTGCGCATCATCAATTGCGCGCGCGGCGGATTGATCCGCGAGCCCGACCTGAAGGCGGGGCTCGATTCGGGCCAGGTGGCGGGCGCGGCGCTCGACGTCTTCCCGGTCGAGCCCGCCACCGAGAACATGCTCTTCGGCCATCCCAAGGTGGTGGCGACGCCGCACCTCGGCGCCAGCACGTCCGAGGCGCAGGAGAACGTGGCGCTGCAGATCGCCGAGCAGATGGCGGATTTCCTGCTGACCGGCGCGGTGGTGAACGCCCTCAACATGCCCTCGCTCACCGCGGAGGATGCGACGCGGCTCCGGCCCTACATGAAGCTCGCCGAGCAGCTCGGCAGCTTCGCGGGCCAGCTCACGGAATCGCCCATCCGTGCCGTCGCGGTCGAGTACGAGGGCCACGTGGCCGAGCTCAACGTCAAGCCGCTCACCGCCGTGATGCTCAAGGGACTGCTGGCGCCTCAGCTCGACAGCGTCAACATGGTGAACGCGCCGCTGCTCTGCCGCGAGCGCGACATCCGCGTGAGCGAGACGCGCATGACCGCCGAGGGCGATTTCCACACGCTGATGCGCGTTACACTGACGACGGAGCGCCGCACCCGCAGCGTCGCGGGGACGCTGTTTCGCGGGCGGCAGCCGCGCCTGGTGATGATCGAGGACGTGCCGATGGAGGCCGAGCTCGGCGCCAACATGCTGTTCGTGCGCAACAAGGACAAGCCCGGCTTCATCGGCAATCTCGGGCGCACCTTGGGTGAGGCCGGCATCAACATCGCGACCTTCCATCTGGGCCGCACCGCGCCCGGCGAGGACGCCATCTGCCTCGTCCAAGTGGATCAACCCTTGAACGAGCTCCTGCTGCAGCAGGTCTGTACCATCCCCGACGTGCTGCAGGCGAAGCTACTGCGGTTTTGAGGCGCTACAGTCGGTCGGAGCGAGATCGCCTTTTGGATCTCCGTGGCCGTAGAA
>DATMMM010000055.1:0-2161 GCA_035569735.1 Allostellaceae bacterium
ATTTTTTCATCGGCCGCGACATGACCGAGCGCATCGCCGCCGAGGAGCGGCTGCGTCACTCCCAGCGGCTCGAATCGATCGGCCAGCTCACCGGCGGCATCGCGCACGACTTCAATAATCTGCTCGGCATCATCATCGGCAATCTCGAGCTGTTGCAGGGTGTGGGCGGCCAGGATCCCAGGACCGCCGAGCACCTGGGCGAGATCCTGGAAGCGGCGCAGCGCGGGGCGGAGCTCACCTCGCGCCTGCTCGCTTTCGCGCGGCGCCAGCAGCTGCGCCCCGAGCGCGCCAACATCAACGCGCTGGCGACCGGTACCGCCAAGCTGCTCGCCCGCGTGCTCGGCGAGAACGTGCGCTTCGAGCTCGATCTCGCGTCTGAACTGTGGCCGGCACGCGTCGATGCGGCTCAACTCGAGGCGGCGATCACCAACCTCGCGACCAACGCACGGGACGCCATGCCGAGAGGCGGCACGCTCACGCTGAAGACCGCGAATTTCCCGGTCGGCGCCGCCTATGCCGAGAGCCACGCCGACATGACCGCAGGCGACTACGTCCTGATCGAGGTGTGCGACACCGGGACGGGTATCCCGTCCAACGTGCAGGCGCACATTTTCGAGCCATTCTTCTCGACCAAGGAAGCGGGGCGCGGCAGCGGGCTGGGCCTCAGCATGGTCTATGGCTTCATCAAGCAGTCGGGCGGACACGTCACGGTTAATAGCGAGCTCGGCCGCGGCACCAGCTTCCGCCTCTATCTTCCTAGGGACACCGCGGCCACCACGGAGTCACCGGCTCCCGCGCCCGCCAAGGTCAGAGGCGGCAGCGAGACCATCCTGGTTGTCGAGGACAATGCAAAGCTGCGGGCGGTCGCGGCGCGACAGCTCCGCGAGCTCGGCTACGCCGTCGTCGAGGCCGCCGACTCCGACGGCGCTTTCGCCGCGCTGGAGCGCGAGCGGATCGATCTGCTGCTGACCGACATCATGATGCCCGGAAAGCTCAATGGGCCGGAGCTGGCGCGCGCGGCGCTCGCCCGCACGCCGCATCTCAAGGTGGTGTTCGCCTCGGGCTATCCGGACGCTCCCGCGAGCGAGGACTGGCTGACACCGGGCGCAAAGCTCCTGACCAAGCCCTACCGCAAGGATCACCTCGCGCGCGCCCTGCGCGAGGTGTTGGACTAGGCCGCTTCAGGCGACGCGCGTCTGTCGGTATTTGAGGTCGCGGTAGTCGCCGGAGCGGACGGGCGGATATTTGGCCTCGCCCGGATCTGCGATGCACTCGATCGAGGCGTCGTAGTTGGGATGGTGGAAGAAGGCGATCGAGAGGCGCTGGGCGCCCGCCGCGGCCGATGGGGGCGGATTGACGACGCGGTGCGCATTGGAGATCCAGCGGTCGTTCGTCCAGCGCATCAAGAGATCGCCGATGTTCACGACGAAGCTCGAGGGCTCGGTCTCCACATGCACCCAATCGCCGCCGCGCGTCAGCACCTCGAGGCCGCCCGGCGCGCTCTCGCCGTTCAGGATCGTGAAGGTGCCGTAATCCGTGTGCTCGCCGGCGCGCAACTGGCCCGGCAACGGCGGCGCGCCCTGCGCCGGATAGAAATTGAGCCGCATCGCCGTGATGTGCCGGTCGATCTTGTCGTCGAAGAAATGCTCGTCGACGCCGAGTCCGAGCGCCGCCAGTCGCATGAGCTCGCCCACGATCCGCTCCATCTCCCCATAGTAGCGCCGGGCGGCTTCCCGGAAACCCTCCGGCCGCTCGGGCCACAGATTCCGGATGAAATAGCGCTGCCCTTCCGCGCCGGTGAAGTAGGGCTCGTCGGGCCAAGCTTCCCGCCCGAAGTGGTAGTACTCCTTGAGATCGGGCGGCGTCAGCCGTTCGTTGCCGTAGGAGAGCGCCTCGATACCGAGCGCACGATAGCCGCGCGGCGTCGTGGGGACCGGATGGGCTGCGCGCTGCTTCTCCTCGAGCGGCAAGGCAAAGAACGCGTTCGCTCTCTCGCGGAGCTCGTCGAGCACCGCGCTGGGCGCGCCATGCCCGACCAGCGTGAAAAAGCCGATCTCGCGGCAAGTCCGGTCGAGCCGAGCGGCGAGCCGGCGCCGCCCCGCGCCGCCGTGGTCGAGCGCCTCGGAGAGATCGATGACGGGGATGCTCTGCGGCATGGATC
>DATMMM010000056.1:0-17482 GCA_035569735.1 Allostellaceae bacterium
GAACGGCGAGCCGCGCCAGCTCGACCTCGAGGACGAGACGCCGCTGCTCTGGGTGCTGCGGGACGAAATCGGCCTCACCGGCACCAAATACGGCTGCGGCATCGCGCAATGCGGCGCATGCACCGTGCACGTCAACGGCGAGGCCATGCGGTCGTGCTCGGTGCCGATCGGCACCGTCGACGGCGCTTCGATCACGACCATCGAGGGCTTGTCCGCCGATTCGACACACCCGGTGCAACGCGCCTGGCTCGAGCACGACGTACCGCAATGCGGCTACTGCCAGTCCGGCCAGATCATGGCGGCGGCGGCTCTCTTGGAGAGCAATCCCAAGCCGAGCGACGCCGAGATCGATGACGCCATCACGAACATCTGCCGCTGCGGGACTTATGAGCGGATCCGCCGCGCGGTCCATCGCGCAGCCGAGATCAAGGCGGGCTGAGCCAGGGAGAGCGACTATGGACGGTGCTTCAGCGATCAGCCGCGGACTCGATCGTGCGATCTCTCGCCGGCGCTTCATCGTGGCGGGGCTTTCAGCCGCAGGCGGGCTCGCCATCGGCGTGGCGATCCCCGGGCTTGCCAAGGCCCTGCCGCTTTCGGCCGAGCCCTGGAGCAAGGAGGGTCCGCCGCCTGCCGGCGAGATCAATGCCTGGATCCTGATCGAGCCCGACGACAGCGTCGTGATCCGCTTCGCGCGCTCGGAGGTCGGCCAAGGCAGCTTCACAGCGCTGCCGATGATCGTCGCCGAGGAACTCGAATGCGACTGGTCGAAAGTGCGCGCGGAATACGCCTCTGCGAACCGCACCGTGCGCGAGAATGAGGTCTACCGGAGCATGTCCACCGGCGGCAGCCAAGCGGTCCGCCAATCGCGCGAATATCTGCAGCAAGCCGGCGCCAGTGCCCGCGTGCGCCTGATCGAGGCGGCGGCGCGGCAATGGGGCGTGCCCGCCGCCGAGTGCGCGGCGCGCCAAGGCAAGGTGATTCACGAAAGCGGCAACCGGTCGCTCGGCTACGGCGCGCTCGCCGCCGATGCCGCGAAGATCACCTTGGCGCAGGAGCCCGCCATCAAAACGCCCGATCAGTACCGGCTGATTGGCAAGCCGATGGCACGGCTGGACACGCCGCTCAAGATCAACGGATCCGCGCAGTTCGGGATCGACACCCGGCTCCCGGACATGCTTTATGCGGCGGTCGCCGTGTGTCCCGTGTTCGGCGGCACGATCAAGAGCCATGACGCCTCGAAGATCCTCGGCCGCCGCGGCATTCACTCGGTGGTTCCGATCCAGGATGGAGTCGCCGTCGTAGCCGACCGCTTCTGGCGCGCCAAGGAAGCGTTGGCCGCGCTCCCCATCGAGTGGGATTACGGCCCGAATGCAGGCACCGACAGCGCGCAGTTCCGCCAGGCCTATCGCGATGCGCTCGACGGTCAGGCCGCGGTGGCGCGCAGCGACGGCGACGCAGGCGCGGCGATGGCGCAAGCGGCGAGAGTCGTCGAGGCTCTCTACGAAGTGCCCTATGTGGCGCATGCGACCATGGAGCCCCTGAACGCCACCGCACACGTCCAGGCCGATCGGGTCGATGTTTGGCTCGGTACGCAGAACGCCGAAGCCGCGCTCAAGCGCGCTGCCGACGTCGCTGGTGTGAGGCCCGAGCAGGTCTACGTACACAATGCGTTTTCGGGCGGCGGCTTCGGGCGCCGGTCGTGGAACGACGAAATGGTTCACGCGGTCACCGTCAGCAAGGCCGTCGGCAAACCGGTGAAGGTCATCTGGGCGCGCGAGGAGGACATGCGGCACGACCGGTATCGCCCGCAAGCCGCGATACGCCTCAAGACCGCGCTCGGCGCCGACGGTACGCCCGTCGCTTGGCAGATCCGCACGGCCGTCGGCTCCATCCTGCGCTCGCTTGGCATGAGCAAGGTCGAAAACGGCATCGAGCCGATGGCGGTCGAAGGCCTCGCGAACAATCCCTACAAGGTCGCGAACCAGACGATCGACTGCGTTCTCAAGAACACGCATGTGCCGGTGATGTTCTGGCGGTCGGTCGGCAGCTCGCAGAACGCATTCGCGATGGAGAGCTATGTCGACGAGCTCGCCCACGCCGCTGGGCAGGACCCTTACAAGTTTCGGCGCGCACTGCTGGTCGACAGACCGGACTTCTTGCACGTCCTCGATACGCTCGCGGAGAAAGGCGACTGGGGCAAGCCGCTCGCCGCCGGCAAGGGCCGCGGCATCGCGGTCCACGAGTCCTACAACACCATTGTGGGCGAGATCGCGGAGGTCGCGGTGAGCCCCAAAGGAGAGGTCAAGGTCGAGCGCGTGGTGGTGGCGGTCGACAGCGGACACGTGGTCAATCCGCGCACGGTCGAGATGCAGATGGAGGGCGGCGTCATCTACGGTCTGACCGCCGCGCTCTACGGCGAGATCTCGATCAAGGACGGACGGGTCGAGCAGGCAAACTTCGACGGCTATCAGATGGTGCGCATGGCGGATGCACCAAGGATCGAGGTGCATCTGGCGCTGACCGGCGGCAAGAAATGGGGCGGCATCGGCGAGCCCGGCACCGCGCCGATCGCGCCCGCGGTTTGCAACGCGATCTTCGCCGCCACGGGCAAGCGCATCCGCAGCCTGCCGATCAAGAACCAGGACCTCCGATCCGCCTGAACCGAGGCACGCGCCGAGCGTTACGGAGCCCACTCAAATTGAGCGTGGTAGTGCCCTAACCCGCTCCGCGTGCGGCGTTCGCCCCTCCCGCCGGCGTGATTAATTTCTCCTAAATCCCTGCCGCCTAGGATCGGCCTCGTCACGCTCGCCCCTGATCCCTGCCGAGGCCCATCAATGGCTCCCAAGAGCCGCGTAGCCGGAGTTTCCGTCGTATGAGCGCGACAGCCGATCGGGCGCCACACCTGGCGATGCCGTCGCCTGGCGGTCCGGGCCACGCGGCGCTCCCGCCGACCGCGGAGCTCCTGACCCATGGGGGCGATGCGCGAATCGTCCTCGACGCCAGCCGAGGATTGAACAAGTACGGCTGCTCGCCGTTTCCCGATGCCCGTCTCGCAGCCTTCGGCTCCTCGACCGCTTCCACGATTTCCGCCACTGGTTTTGCCGCGGCCGAACGCCTGCGCGACCGCCTCGACGCAGCCGCAAGCCGTGAGAGCGCGGTCCTCACCTACGCGCGCGAGCTCGACCGGATGCGCGCCGAGCTCGCCGACCTCTGCGGCATCGCCGACCTGCCCGATCTCGAGATTGTCTTCGCGGCGTCGGGCACCGACCTGCACCTGCTGGCGGCACAATTGGCCGCCGGCGGAGAGCGAGCCCCACTGCTCGCGGTCATGGTGGAGGCCTCGGAGACTGGCAGCGGCGTTCCGGCGGCGGTCGCCGGCCGCCACTTCAGCACGCGCGCGGCGCTCGGCGAGAGCGTGAGCGAGGGGAACCTCGTCGACGGAGCCACCAGCATCGAAATCGCGGCTCTCTCGAGTCGCGCTGCCGACGGCTTGCCGCGTCCGGCTCATCTGGTGGATGCGGAGGTCGAGACCCGGGTGATCGAGGCCGTGAAGTCCGGCCGGCATGTGCTGCTGACCCTGGTCGACGTCTCCAAGACCGGGATGATCGCGCCGAGCCCGAAGCTCGCGCTCGAGATCCGCCGGCGCTTCCCCGATGCGGTCGATGTGTTGGTCGACGCCTGCCAATTCCGCCTGAGCCGCGCCAGCTTGCGCGCCTACCTCGAGCATGGGTTCATGGTGGCGCTGACCGGCTCGAAATTCCTGACGGGGCCCACCTTCTCGGGAGCGCTGCTGGTGCCGCGCACGCTCGCGCGGCGGCTCAAGCGGCAGGTGGTGTCGCCGGCGCTCGGCGCTTATTCGGCACGGGCGGACTGGCCCCGCGGCTGGACCGCCTCCCGATCGCTGCCGGAGGCCGCCAATTACGGCCTGCTGCTGCGCTGGGAGGCGGCGCTCGATGAGCTGCGCGCCTTCCGCAGCATTCCCGACCCTGAGGTGGCGGTTTTCCTGTCGGACTTCGCCCGCGCGACCGAGACGCGGCTTTCGATGGACCCGGCCTTCGAGGCCCTGCCCGTCCCCACCCTGGACCGGCAGCCCCTCGTGGATGCGGGCAACTGGGACGAGATCCCCACCATCTTTCCATTCCTGCTCCGCGGCGCGGACCGGTCGCTGCTCCCGCGCGAGGAGACCGCGCGGGTCTATGCGAGTTTGTCGCAAGACCAGAGCGAGCTCGGGGGCACCCACGCCATCGCAGGGTTGCGCTGCCAGGTCGGACAGCCGGTGCCGTGCGGCCACCGCGATGGCGTGCCCCTGAGCACGCTCAGGCTTTGCGCTAGCGCGCGGCTGGTGGTGGAGGCAGCGAGCGGAGGGGTCGCTCAAGTGATTGCCCGCGCGATGACGGTGCTCGACAAGGCGGCTTGGCTTGGAGCTCGTCGATGACCTCGGTTGAGGCGGTCCTGGCACCGCGCAGCGATCCGTCGGAGCTCATCGGGCTCGCCAGTCTCGCCAAGCATGCGTTCGACGGCGGCGACTTGGGACCGATGAGCTCGGACCTGATCCGCCGGATGATCGCAGAGCCGGAGAACGCCGCCGTGCTGATGGACCTCGCGACCATCGAGCACCTCTACGGCAATCGAGGGGACGCGCTCGACCTGCAGCGCCGCGCCCTCGAGCGCCGGTGCATCTATCGCCGGCCCTCGGCGATGCCGGGCCAGAACGAGCTTCGCCTGCTCGCCTTCATGGCGCCCGGCGACTTCATGGCGAACACGCCTCTGGAGTTCCTCCTGGACGGCTCGAACGTGCGGCTCGACATGCTCTACGTCGTGCCAGGTGCTCCGCAGCCGGAAGCGGTGCCGGACCACGATCTCGCCTTCGTGGCCGTGGGCGAATCCGACGAGAACCAGAGCCTCCTCCGCGCGCTCGAGCCGGTGGTCCGCACCTGGCCGCGCCCGGTGCTCAATGCGCCCGAGCGGATTGCCCAGCTGTCGCGTGAAGGGACATGGGAGCTGCTGCGCTCGGCCCCGGGCATCGCAATCCCGCCAACCTTGCGCCTCGCGCGCGAGAGGCTCGCTCGGCTCGCCAGCGAGGGTGCGGCGATCCAAGGTACTCGCGACACACAGTTCCCGATCATCGCGCGGCCGATCGGCTCGCATGCGGGTCAAGGGCTTACCAAACTTGAAACGCCCGCGGCGGTGCTGGTCTATCTGCGGGCGCGGCCCGAGCCCGAGTTCTACGTCGCGCGCTTCGTCGACTATCGCGGCGCCGACGGGTTGTTCCGGAAATACCGCATCGTCTTGATCGATGGCCGGCCCTATGCCTGCCACATGGGCGTCTCCGAGCACTGGATGATCCACTACCTCAACGCCGGCATGCGCGAGAGCGCCGGCAAGCGCGCCGAGGAGGCGCGCTTCATGGCGGAGTTCGACCAGGATTTCGCGCGGCGCCACGCGCGGGCCTTGGACGCGCTCGCCAAGCGCGTGGGCCTCGACTACTTCGGCATCGACTGCGGCGAGACGCCCGAGGGCGAGCTGCTGATCTTCGAGGCCGACGTCGCCATGATCGTCCACGCCATGGACCCCCCGGACCTCTTCCCCTACAAGGGACCGCAGATGCGCAAGGTGTTCGATGCCTTCCGCGCCATGCTCGAGAAGGCTGCAGAGCGGCCCTCGCCAAGCATTCCTGCCCGCCTCGCTGCGCGGAATTAACAAAATTCAGGTTTCGAGCGCAGCAGCATCGTCCGCCTGAACTGTCCTATCCCGCGGGCGTAGAGGGGCCTGAACAATCGGGAGCGCCGGCCGCCACGAACAACGGGCGGCGGAGGCACTGAAACCTAGTCGCCGGACTCGCCGAACCGGCTGGCCTCGAAGAGAAACCAAACGCGCCCCTCGGCCTCGTCGATCCAGGTCTCGAGCAGACTGGCGCTGGCCACATCTCCATACTCGTCACACAGCCCGTGCGCCTGGCGGATGCGTGCGGTCAACTGGACATTGTCCTCGCGCAATTCCGCCAGCATATCGAGCGGCGTGACGTATTCCGCATCGTTATCCAGGATGCGCTGCAGGCGGGCGATGTGGCTGACCGACCGCAGCGTCGTCCCGCCAAGTTTTCGAACGCGCTCTGCGATTGCGTCAGTCGTGGCAAAAATCTGACCGGCCTGCTCGTCCAGTAGAAGATGATAGTCTCGGAAATGCGGACCTGAGACATGCCAATGAAAGTTTTTCGTCTTCATGTACAAGCCCAACATGTCGGCGAGCAGCGCGTTGAGCGCGCCGGAAATGTCGCGCACGGCGTTGGGCTCAAGATTGCCGGGAGTGTGGAGTGGTGCCGCCCTCCGGGCCTGCGCGTTCTTAACGTCCATGGTCCAATGCTCCTCTTCGAAAAGCTGTAACTGCGTCACGTGGGGCAGGCCGTTTGCGCCTGCAGGGCTCGCGCCCAGATCTGCGCGGTCCTCTGGCCGAGGGCATCCATCGTGGCCTTGAGGGTCTCTGTCTCGATGACCTGCAGCACTTTCAGGCGTTCCGCATTGTCGGGGGCGACCGTATTGTCGGGGGCGACCGTGCCTAGGAGCGCCTGAAGGGGAAAGCTTGATCCCGTGCCGGAAAGCAGCAGATCGATCAGCGCGGCGACGATCCCGCACCAGGCTGAGTGCGTCCTGGGCTTTTCCTGGTTTAGTATCAGGAGCGCATCGCTGATTAGCTTGGCGGTCTGTCCCGACCCGGCCGATCCTATATAGGCGACCTTCTGAGAGAACGTCTTGAAGAGGGGTGTCAGCCGTTCAGCGACGGCTTTATCGCCCCCCACGATGGTTGTCAGTTGCCGTGCCAAAGCGCCGGGGTGGCCGCGGCTAACCGGAGCATCCAGCACGGCTATGCCGCGCTCCGCGCCGCGCGCCGCCAGCTCGATCGCGAACTGAGGAAGTCCGGTTCCGTGATTGATGATAACCGAACCCGGTTTGAGGCTTGCCCAGAGTCCACCGGAGCCAAGGACTTCCTGAATGTCGCAACCTTCTTCCAGGCAGATCGAGACGACGTCGCTCGCCGCACCGAGCTCAGCGATGCTCTCGTGCGCGATGTATCGAACGCCCCCGAGCGCCTCAAGGGATTGGGGCCGCCGAGCCCACACGTGCAACGTGTAGCCGGCTTCCGCGATGGCGCGCGCCATCGGGGCACCCTGGTCGCCCAGCCCTATCCAACCGACTGCGGCAATCGTGGTTGAGCCATTCATGGCGATCGTCCTTTTTTGCTCCTTCGGGATCGAGCCGCGTGGCGGACTCCGAATCACGCCGGGAGATCGGTGGAGACGTCCCACAGCCGCTCAGGTGGCGTTGGGGCAGAATGCGCCGCTGATAAGGCACTCTACCCACGGCGGACGGATTGATTCCTTGGGCTGGTACTGAATTCTTCTGAAGACCTGCTTGGCGCCTTGAGATGCTCGCGACCGCGTAGGAATCACTGGGGCGTGGGCCCTGGCCGTCCGGTGCCGGACCGGGCTAAGCGGCTGGGTTGAACAACGCGCCTCCGAAAGCACCCTGGCGGCGCCGGGACGATACCGTCGCACGGCGGCGACACGGTCTCGTGAGGAGAAGCCCATCGGAGCCTTGATCCTTGGCACGCTGACGAATTTCTGAATAGATCTGAAGGGTTCTGAAGCGGGGCTCGAAGATGCGTACACAAGGCCAACGACCGGTGTACGAGTCTGGCGAGTGGGAGGTCGATCTCGCTCGGCGGGAACTGCGGACCCGCGGGGTTCCCGTCCCGATTGGAGGTCGCGCTTTCGAGATCATCGGGGCTCTGGTTCAGTCGGCCGGTGACCTCGTCACCAAGGACGACCTCATGACGCGCGTATGGTCGGGCGCGATCGTCGAGGAAAATACGCTCCAGGTTCATGTATCCGCGGTTCGCAAGGCGCTCGGCCCGCATGGGCGAATGCTGAAGACGGTGTCCGGTCGTGGCTATCGCCTGCTCGGCACCTGGACGGTCCGGCAGGAGAGCACACCGGACGATCCAATTGCTCTCCCGCAGATGCGAATGCCCACCCAGCCATTTCTCACCAATTTGCCCGGGACGGCATCCGAATTGGTCGGCCGAGAGACTGTCGCGCAGCATCTGCGGGACCTGCTATCCGCCTATCGGGCGGTGACGCTGACCGGACCCGGTGGGATCGGGAAGACCGCCCTGGCGCTGGACGTTGCGCGCAGCCTGTTCCCGACCTTTCAAGGCGACGTTTGCCTTGTCGAGCTGGCTTCGCTGTCGGATCCCGGTCTGGTGCCGTCCAGGGTTGCGGGCGCCATCGGCCTGAAGCTGGGCGGCGGTGACGAGATTTCCGCGGAGTCCGTCGCTCGGGCCATCGGAGGAAAGAAGCTCCTGCTGGTGCTCGATAGCTGCGAGCACGTCGTAGACGCGGCGGCCGGGGTGGCGGAAACGGCCTTGCGCCTGTGTCCGCGCACGTCCGTGCTTGCAACAAGCCGGGAGGTGATGCGGATCGAGGGCGAGTACGTCTATCGCGTGCCTGCGCTGGATGTGCCGCCCCTCAATCAGCAGGAGCCGGAGACTGTCCTTGGACACAGCGCCGTGCAGCTGTTCGTCGCCAGGACAAGCGCACTGCGCTCGGAGTTCTCGCCCGACGGAGAGAGACTTCCAGCGATTGCCGCGATCTGTCGGCGCCTCGACGGCATCCCGCTCGCCATCGAGTTTGCGGCCGCTCGCGCTGCCACGCTCGGGGTCCGGCAGGTTGCCTCACGGCTCGACGATCGTTTCGGGTTGCTGACCGGGGGACGTCGAACGGCGCTGCCGCGGCATCAGACGCTCCGTGCAACGCTCGATTGGAGCTATGAACTGCTGCCTGAGACCGAACGCTGCCTGTTGCGCCGATTGGCGGTCTTCTCCGGTGGGTTCACGCTCGAGGCGGCGAGTGCCGTCATGAGCGATATCGGCAATGTCGCGTCGGCTATCGTGGAAGGTATCGCGAATCTCGTCGCCAAGTCGCTTGTGGCATTCGATGCATCGGCGCCGGTCCGCCGCTGGCGGCTGCTCGAGACGATACGGGCCTATGCGCTCGAAAAGCTTGCGGAGAGTGGTGAAGCCGAACACTCGGCGCGACGTCACGCGGAATTCTTTCGGGATCACACCGCGCCCGCCGCACCCGGCTCCCAATCAGAGCCCACGATCGACGACATGGCCCGCTATGTCCGAGAGATCGACAACGTTCGAGCGGCGCTCGATTGGTCCTTCTCTCCGGGCGGAGATTCGGCGACCGGCGTGGTTCTTACGGCCGCCTACGCGCCGGTGTGGTTGCATTTCGAGTTGATGGCCGAGTGCCGTGAGCGTACCGAGCGCGCACTGGAGAGCCTCGATCCCGATTTGAACGGGAATGCGCCGCTCCGGATGCAGCTGCACATTGCGCTTGGCGTCGCGCTGACATTCACGATGGGGGCGGTCGAAAGGATCGGGATGGTTTTGGCCAAGGCACTCGAGGTCGCCGAGAGTCTGGATGACTCGGATGCCCAGCTGCGGACGCTCTGGTGTCTCTGTGCCTTATACTGGGACATCGGCGATTGTCGCGCGGCGCGCTCGACCGCGGAGCGGTTCTCACGCGTCGCCCATCGCACCGGCGACCCCGCGGCCGTCCTGGTCGGGGACCGACTCATCGGGACCACGCTGCAGACCGGGGGCCAACAGGGCGAGGCTCGCCGATGCTTTGAGCGTGTGCTCGAGCTCTATGTCGCGCCGAAGGATCGACGGGACATGAACTGGTTCCAATTCGATCAGCGTGTGCTGGCCCGAGCGATGTTGGCCCGGGTGCTCTGGCTGCAGGGCTTCTTGGATCAGGCCAAAAACCAAGCCCAGGCGAGCCTCGAAGAGGCACAAGCCACGCCTCACGTGGCGTCGCGGCTCTACGCGCTTTTCTTTGCCGTATTTCCTGTCTCGGTCATGACCGGAGACCTCGTTGCCGCCGAGCGGGCTGTGGCGATGTTAATCGACTTTGCCACCAGGCACAACGCGACCTACTGGATGAATTTGGGGCGTTGTCTGGAAGGAAAGCTGCTGATAGAGCGCACCGAATTCGGGTCGGGTTCGGCCCGGCTGCGAGCCGCGCTGGAAACGTGCGATCGAACCGGGTGGACCGTGAGTTACCCGGAATTCCTGGGCGTGCTTGCGGAAGCTTTGGGTCGGCTTGGAGAACGCACCGATGCCCTCGCTACGGTCGAGAGAGCACTGGCGAGGACGAACCGCGGCGGAGAGCGCTGGTACGCTTCCGAGCTCACTCGCATCAAGGGCGAGTTGCTGCTCCAGGAAGCGGGAGATCAGTCCATCGCGGCGGCCGAGGGACTCTTCTTGGAAGCGCTCGAGGTAGCGCGACAACAAGGTGCCCTGTTCTGGGAATTGCGGGGCGCCCTGAGCCTTGCCCGCTTAAGAGTAAGGCAGGATCGGCGCGGCGATGCGCGACGCACTCTCGCGCCGGTCTACGAACGGTTCACGGAAGGCTTCAAGACCGCGGATTTGCGGTCCGCGAAGGCGCTCCTTGATTCGCTGCCGCCAAGTCGTACTAGCGGGGCGCGATGAGGCGGCGCCCCCGTGTCCAGCGACACGTCAAGCGCCCCGCCCCGTCCTCGATCCAACCGCATTCGAGCGTTGCTGCCTTCTTTGGCGCGGGTGCGGCGCGGCCGACCGAGATTGGGCCGGCGAGAAGCCGGTCGAGCGGGCTCGGAATCCCCACCCGGCCGCGCTCCACGGCATGCACCAGCATCGTCCGAAACGAACGGCCAACGGCCGCGAGCGTCACCGAGACGAGGGCTGCGAAGACGACGATGAAGAGCCGGATCTCGTCCGGGCGAAGGGTCAGGGCAAAGGTGTCGAACATGGCTCACCTCCTTGAGCCGCCGCTCGCAGGCGGTGGAGGGTGAGCCGCTGCGCTTAGCCTAGAGCCGCGCCGCGGGTCACCCGACCGGCCACGCGGGCGCGGATCGGGTCGCTTGAAGTTGCCGCGGCATCGACACGCGTCGCTGCGGCGGATCTAGGATGGCTTTCCATTGGCCTCACGGCTTCATTGGAGAACACAAGCACCGCGCGGGGAAATAGGCGCGTCGTGATCGCACGTCAACCGCAGAGTCGATCCCAGCAAAAGTTATTTTGCATACGCGTCATGCGCCCGCGCGCCCGCACTCAAAATGCGATGCCGGTTCGGACGCCCACGACCACCGCATCGCCGATCGGACGAGTGTGCGTCGGATCGGTCGGGTCCGGCACGTGGCCGCCGGGATGGAAGATGACTTGCAGATCCGGCTGGACGGTCCACCAAGGCGTCAGCTGCGCACGATAGGTGAGCTCCAGCGCCATCTCGTAGTCGCGCACCGGATGGCTCGTGCCGTTGAAGACGTTGAGATCGCGGTCGAGGCTGCTCGCGGCGTCGCTGATGTGCGCATAGGCGAGGCCGAGGCCGAGGACGTCGTCGCCCCGGCTGGGCAGCAGGCCTTTGTAGTTGACACCGCCATCGGCATAGAAATCGACCTCGTTTCGGTCCGATGGGCTGCCGGAGAGGCGCAGGAACACGCCGAGCCCCTGGTCCTTGCTCTCGGGCGCGCGCCAGACCAACTGGTCGACGACCGCATAGAGCCCGTAGTCGCCGCGGTGCTGCCCCGGCACACCCGAGCTGGCGGAATTCGCCAGAGACAGCCCGGCGGCGTCGAACCGCTGATCGGCGAACTGGCCTGAGTGGTACCAGCCGCCGAGCTTGTAGGTGCCGGGAAGGCCGGTCGCGTCTTTCTCCTGATTGAGCGCGTAAGCCCCCTCGACGATGGCGAAGGCATCGTCATTGACGCGAAAGGACGTGCCACTGGGGTCCCGCGATTGCGGCGTTCCCTGTCCGCGACCCGCGGGATCGCCGTTGAACACCGCCGCCATCAACGACAGCTGGTCGGTCGGCTGGAGCTTGACGCGCACGCCCGGCGTCGAGAGCGGATAGGACGGGCCGCTGCTCGGGAGGTCGGTCGTGGTGATCCCCGGCCAGCCAAAAGTCGAATTCACGAACAAGCTGGCGTACTGGCTGATGATGAACTCCTCATCGGCCGCGAGCTGACCGATCCGGACCGACACCAGATTGCTCCACAGATGCTGCTCCAGCCACAGGTCGAAGAGCCGCGTCGAGCGCTCGGCCTCGATGCCGCTCGCCACCAGGAGATTGTTGCCGAGGTCATTGGCGGAGAGGCCGCGGCCATGGATCTGATAGGCGTTCGCGTGGACGGTGGCACCCGACCAGCCCGCGATTTTCTCCAGGTCGAGAGTGAGCAGCAGCTCCAGGCTGCCCTCATAAATAGCGCCTCGGCGCACGCCACCGGTCGGGTTGCCGAGGATCTCGCCGATGTAATTGGCGCCGAGCTGCACGCCGCGAGTTTCCCAATCGGTGCGGATGCCGCCCCAATCGCCGGTGAGCAGGTCGCGCTCCCAGAAGCCGCCCGCATGCGGGCTCTGCGGCGGTTGCTGCTCATCGGCCGCAGGCGCCGCCGGGGCATCTTGCGCGGCAGCGCAGGACGCCCAGCCCAGCAGCGCCGCCGCAATTGCGACAGCGCCAAGCCCCCATTCCCCCCGCATGGCGCGCCCTTTTCGGTTGCTTTCTAGTTGCCGGCGCCGAGCGCAAGCTCGACGATGCGCACCAGCACCAGGCCACCCGCTACGACGAGATAGGCGCGCAGCACGATCATCCACACCCGGCTGGGCAGGCCGAGGCGCATCGGCGCCAGTCGGTCGAGCGGCGGCATCCGCCAGCTGTCTTGCGCGGTGCGCTCGACACATCCTTCGGTCCGCTCGCCCCGGCGACGGCGAAGACCCTCGCCGAGCAGGAACGCGACCAGTCCCACCAGGCTGCCGCCCACGAGGATTTCGACGATGACATCGCCGCTCATATCGGGGTAAAGCACGGAAGCGGTCAAGATGATCGAGAGCATCACCAGCACGGCGATCACGGCGCCCGTGAACAGGTTGACGCCGCGGCTGTTGACCCAGGGCCCAAGGACCGCCTTGTCGTTGCAAAGCAGCAGCAAGAATACCGTGGCGCTCGGCAGCAGCACGCCCGCGAGCGTCTGCACCGCGTTGGTGAGCAGACCCAGCGGCGTCCCCGGCGTCAGCACCAAGGCCGCCGCGACGAGAATGAGCCCGCCATAAACGGCGTAGAACCCCTTGGCGTCGGTCGGCTTGCGGTGCAGCGAATGCCGCAGCGACAACACGTCACCGATCGCATAGGCCGTCGAGAGCGACACCGCGCAGGCCCCGATGATGCTGGCATCGATGAGGGCGAAGGCGAACAGCACCCCGGGGACCTGGCCGACATATTTCTGCAGACCGGCGGCGACGCCGCCCGCATCGGTGAAATTGCCGAATTCCGCTTGGCCTGCGAATGCCGCGGCGCAGAACGCCATCATGGCGATGGCGCCGACCATCACAAGCGCGATGCCGATCCAGAGGTCCATGCGCTCGTAGCGGATGAAGCGCGGCGTTATCCGCTTGTCGATCACGTAGCTCTGCTGGAAGAACAGCTGCCACGGAGCCACCGTCGTGCCGACGATCGCGATGATCAGCAGCATAACGTCGCTGAGCTTGCCGTCCACACCGAGGTCGGGCAACCGCGGCACGACGAGATCGCGCGCCACTTGGCCCAGCGGCGGATGAGCCAAGAGATAGATCGGCACGAGCAAAAGGCTGCCGAAGCAGAGCAGAAGCGCGAACCGCTCGAAGCGCCGGAAATTTCCGGTGCTCGCCGCGACCATGATGACCACGGCGGCGGCAATGACGCCCAGCTCCTTGTTGAGGCCGAGGTAGTCGAGCGCCAGGCTGATGCCGATGAATTCCGTCACGATGGTGAGGGCGTTCAGCAGGAACAGGTCGATCACGCTGAAGGCGCCCCAGAACTTGCCGAAGCGCTCCAGGATCAGCCGCGCGTGGCCGACGCCGGTCACCGCGCCCAGCCGCAGCTCCATCTCCTGGTTGACGTAGAGCACGGGAACCAGCAGGAGCAGCGTCCACAGCAAGGTCGTGCCGTAATTCTGCCCGGCCTGGGTGTAGGTGCCGAAGGCGCCGGCATCGTTGTCGCCCACCATGACGATGAGTCCGGGTCCGAGGATCGCCAGCAACGTCTTGAGCTTCGCCCACCAGCCGATGCGCGGCGCGATGTCGCCCTGCAGAATCGTGCCCAGCGCGCCTTTGATGTGCCCGACATGGAGCTCGTCGAGATGGGCGCTGCGCTGCTCCGGTGCGCGCAGGCCGTTGATCGGCTCATTCACCATGGCCATGATGGCCTCCTTGACTCAAAAGAATTGAAGATCTCGTGGCTTTGACCGGCCGCGTCCGGTTCGAACGGCCATGCCCCTCGGGGATGGACGCGAACGCGCGAGCGCTCAACTCCGGACGAACGGCCCGGAGAGATGCGCGGCTAGCCGGCTGGTGGGGGTAGGCTTTGCTCGACCGGATCGCTGGTCGATCGGCGATGGCTGAGGGCAAACCGAGCCCTATGCCATGGCCGATTGACCGACGCGAGCGACGGCAGCGATCGGATCGTCGACACAACGGCGCGCCGAACCGGCCGTCGTTGGGCGCGCTCGATCTGCCGGGCAACGACCGCCCGACATCGCTCGGCGCGAATCAGTCCTGGGATGAAACTGTCCCTCATGGTTCACCTCATTTGCCCCGGCCCGGCCGAGGGGGGTGAACCCAGGAGGGGCTAGACGACTAGACCACCCTCGGTCACCCCGCCGTCGGCAGGGCAGCGGCGCAGACTTTTCGAGGCCCCCGCTGCACCCGCACGACCGGCTGCAGCGGCGGCACTCCTAGGGTGGCTGTCCATATTTCTCTCTACTGTCACACGTGCTCACGAATTGATTTCGCACCTCGTGAGCTGAGTGGTCATATCTGCGCCCTCGCGACGAAGTCAACCCAGAATCAACCGCGCGGACAAAAAATCGGCGGCGCGTCCTCTCACTCGGCGTCGTGAAAGATCACGCCGAGAGTGTATCGCTGGCCCGTGCGAATCCGACTCACGCCGTGGCGCAGGGTGACGCGGTAAGGGCCGCGCTTGCCCTGCGCGGGGCGGTGGCAGACCGCGAACAGCACGGCGTCACCTTGGTCGAGAGGCACGACCTCGCCCTTCGACTGCGCGCGCGGGCGCTGCTCCACCAACAGGAACTCGCCCCCGGTGAAGTCGCGGCCGGGCGCGCTCAGCAGCACCGTCATCTGCAGCGGGAAGACGCGCTCGCCGTAGAGATCCTGGTGCAGGCAGTTGTAGCCGCCCGCCTCGTATTTCAGGATCAGCGGCGTGGGCCTTGTCTGGCCGGCGGCATGACAGTCGCCCAGATAGGCCTCGATGTCCGGCGGAAATTCCCCCTGCTCGCGAAGCAAGCCGCGCCAGCGATTGGCCACTGGCACCAGCCGGGGATAGCAAGCGCGGCGCAGCGTTTCCACAAGCGGCGGCAGGGGATAGCGGAGGTACTTGTACTCGCCGAGGCCGAAGGCGTGCCGCTCCATCACGACGCGGCTGCGGAACTGCGCATCGTCCTCGTAGAGCGCCGCGATCGTTTCGCACTCCCGGCGCTCGAGCAATCCCGGCAGCGTGGCGTATCCCTGTCGGTCGAGGGAGGCCTCGATCTCCGGCCAATCGAAGGCCGCGATGCGGCGCGCCAGGCTCGTCATGTCGGGCAATCTCGGATCGAGCCGCGCTCGCGGCAACCCGGATCTTGGCCGGGCATCCGCAGGGGCGGTCAGTCTCGAAGCGGCGCCAGATCGACGGAGCCCTCGAAGAGGCGCGCAACCAGCACGCGGGCAGCCTCGGCTTTTTCCCGGGGCCAGGCGCCGAAGGCCGCGTTGGCATAAAACTTCCGCTCGATCTCGGCGAGGGGGAGCGGCTCCTGCGCGCCACCCCGCAAATGCGGCTGGCGGTCCTCCACGACCTTCCCGGTCTTGAGCCTCGCGCGGAGATGGCCGGTGTAGGCACGCGGATAGGGGTTCGCGGGGTTGACGACGTAGCGGATCTTCTGCGCCAGCGAGCGCAAGCGCGGATCCGCGACGGTCGCCTCGGTGAAGGCGGCAAGGGCGGCATCCCCCAGGATGAACCCCGCGGCGATGCAAAAGGGCGTGCTGAATTTTGCGGCGTAGGGGTTGGGCGGCGCCTGCTTTGAGGCGAGCGGCTCCCAAAGCCGATGCACGGTTCCCTCGGCCACCTCGCAGACGATCTCGTCGATGGCGTCGGCCGCGATGCCGTGTCGGGCCAGGCGGATCGCGCAATCGACATAGGGCTGGGCCATGGTGCCGCAGGCGAAGGGCTTGAAGGCGAGCGTCTCCAAGACCCAGTCAGCGCCGAAACCGTCGACGAGCCGGCCGTAATCGCCGAACGAGCCGCGGGCGAAGCCGTGGAAGAGCCCATGCGCTCCCTCGAACACGCTGAGCGGTCCCACGAAACCCGCGCGTGCCAGCAGTGCCGCCCGGATGCCCGACTGCGCCGCCCAACCCGCATGCAGGCGCTTGGTCCAAGAGCCGTCGGCCAAGTACTCGATGATGCCGCCGGCCATGCTGCCGGCGATGCCGAAAGCATGGGCGATCCGCGGCGGATCGAGACCGAGCGTGGCACCCGCCGCCGCGGCCGCCGCCATGGTGCCGAAGACGCTGGTGGGGTGAAAACCGGCCTTATGCACGCGCATGGGAGCGACCAGGCTCAGGCGACAGATCGTCTCGGCTCCCACGGCGATGCCCTTGAGCAGGGCGAGGCCATCGGCTCCGAACTCCTCCGCAACCGCCAGCACCGTGGGCACGACGACCGCGCCCGCGTGCACCGGCCCGCCTTCGAAGGTGTCGTCGAAATCCTCGCCGTGCGCGGCGGTGCCGTTGATGAGGGCGCTGCCGGCAGCGTCGACTGTGCGGACATGGCCGATCGCCGTCGCGCGTCCCGGAGCGAGGCCGGACGCGGCGACCGCTTGAACGTAATCGCTCCGCCGTGCCGCCACGCAAAGCCCGACCACGTCCAGCACCAGGTTCTGCGCCATGGTGCGCGCGGCCGCGGGCAGCTGGGCCGGGTCAAGCGCGGCGATACACTCACCGAGAGCCTCCCCGATCGTTTTGCCTACCATGACGGAAGGCCAGCCAAGCTTTCATGCTCCCTTGACTTGGATCGGGCGGGACGGCGGGATGACGTCGCGGTCGGCTGCGGATCGCTCGACAACCGGAGGAAGACGTCATGCGGCCCAATCGAGTGCGCGAGATCTGGGAAGCCGGCGGTGCCGTGATCAACGGCTGGTGCGGCATTCCCAGCGGCTTCTCGGCCGAGGTCATGGCGCATATGGGCTGGGACTCGCTGGTGGTCGATATGCAGCACGGCATCGTCGATTATCAGGCTATGGTCTCGATGCTCCAGGGCATCTCCACCACGGCGGTGACGCCCATGGTCCGCGTGCCTTGGAACACGCCCGCCGACATCATGAAGTCGCTCGACGCCGGCGCCTACGGCGTCATC
>DATMMM010000057.1:0-4573 GCA_035569735.1 Allostellaceae bacterium
CGGGCAGTTGAAGCCGCCGGGCTTCGTCAACCGCCATAATAAGAAGGGCGCGAGCCTCCTCGCGATCTTGCTCTCCCCCTCGAAGTAAGAGCGTGCCAGCAAGATTCCAGCGTCCAAAAAGCAGAAAGCGCGCGTCGCCCATGCGCTCGTAGACCGGAGAAGCTCCTCCTCCCGACGGATGCGCACCGACCCATCGAGATCTCCGCGCGCCTGTAGGATGGTGGCGATCCGCCCCATCGCCACGGCGCGCCCGCGCACGTCGCCGAGCCGCTCATAGACCGGCAGCTCCTCCTCGTTGCGGATCTTCAGCGCCTCGTCGAGTTGGCCGCGGGCCTGCAAAATGTCGGCGATTTTGCCCATCGTCACGGCGCGCCCGCGCACGTCGCCGAGCCGCTCATAGACCGGCAGCTGCTCCTCGTTGCGGATTTTCAGCGCCTCGTCGAGTTGGCCGCGGGCCTGCAAGATGTCGGCGATTTGGCCCTGCGCTCTCGCGCGCTCGCGCTCATTCCCCAGCCGTTCATAGACCGGCAGCTCTTCTTCGGTGCGAATGCGCAGCGCCTCGTCGAGTTGGCCGCCAGCCTCTAAGATGTCGGCGATCAGACCGGCGGCGAGGGCGGCCCCATGCTCGGCGCCGCGTTTGCGATCTAGGTCGCGCTTTTCTTCGGCGGCGGCGAGCGCGCGGTCGAGCAGGCCGCCGCGGAACGCGACATAGGCCTGCGTCCACAACAGATTCGAGCGGTGCGCCTCGCCGGTCTCCTCGGCCAACGCCGCCTCGCAGAAGCGCACCCAGGCATGGTAGGGGCCGCTCAGCATCGCATACCAATTTCCGGCATCCCGGACGCGCACGCGGTCGGCTAGCGGGATCTGCGCCAGCCACTCGGTCAACGCGGCGATTTCGCCGTGCACTTCGCTCCAGCGGCGGCCCTGGTCGTCGCCGCCTTCGGGCAGGCGAACGAGAAACCATTCGGTCATCCGAGCGATGGCGGCGTCGCGGTGGGCGCGCGGGCGAAGGAGTTCAGCCAAAAGCGGATGGAGGCGAAAGGCAATTCCGGCGCCGCGCGGCACGCGCTCGATTAGAGACAATCGGGCGGCCGCGATCACCAGATCGTCAAAGATTTCTGGAGAGACTCCCGATATCGCAGCGCCGAGGCTCTCGCCAAAGCCGGTCACCGGCGCGTGAGCGAGCGCAGCAAATCCCGCAAGCCATTGCTCGCCGTCTGTGCTGCCTTCCCGGCGCAACGCGTCGAGCGACAGCCCGAAGGTGTCGGAGAGCAGCGCGCGACTGCGCTGGCGAAACGTGGGATCGGCCGGGTCGGTGCCCGTCAGAGCCAGGTGTTTGGCTCGCAGGCGCCGCAGAAACGCCTCCGCTCGGCGATCCGCCCGCAGGTGCCCGGCTGCCAGGTGCAGCGCCAAAGGCAGGCAGCCAAGAGCCTCGGCAAGGGCAGGCCAGCTCTCCTGGCCCTGTGCCGCCGACCCCAGCTCCGCTCGCAATTGCTCCAGCGCAGTCGCGCCGTCGAACGGTGTGACCACGACCTCGCGCCAGCCAGCATCAGCGCCGAGCCCGCGCAGCCGGGCGCTGACGACGAGCGCGCAGTGCGGCAATGACGCGGCGAGATCGCCCACGATCTGGCCGGCCTCGAACGTGTCCGCATTCTCGATGTGCACCAGCGTGAGCGGCATCAGAAGTCGCGCCGCGAGCGCCTCGTCGCCGCTTGCCGGCACTTTCACCCGGTCGCGCAGAGTGCCGAGCAGCTCCGCCGCGCATGCGGGCTTGTCGGGGTCGAGAGCCAGCCGCAGATAGCCGCCGGGGAACTGCGCCGCATTCTCCCAGAAGAAACGGTCTACGAGGTAGGATTTGCCGACCCCCGCCATACCCGAGACAACGACCGGGTGACGCGTCCCGCTTGCTGGGAACAGGGCATCTCTAAGCGCATCACGCTCCGCCCGCCGGCCGACGAAGAGATCCTCGACCCGGGGATGCGGCAGCGATCCGGCAGGCGTCGACGGTGTCTCTTTGGCCAAGGCTGTGGGCGGGCCCGTATCCGTCTTGTCGAGTTCCTGGGCCAGGTGTTGCAGCGCCTCCCCGACATGCGAGCGCAGGTCTTCCGGCGATTTGAAGAAGGCGGCGACCCGCTGTTCCGCTATCCGCGCCTTGAGCGCCTTGAGTTTCTCGGCGCCGGGTCCGGTCTCGACATCGCTGACCCGTACCGGATGGTCTTCGTGGATGAAAAATACCAGCCGCGGCTTTTCGAGTTCGACCGCACGATCGTACTCCATCTCGGTGATCGAGATGTCGCAGCCGGTCGGGACGGTGCCGTAGCGATTGGCGAGAATGCCGAGATAGACATTGGCCTCCGCGACCATGCGCAGCGAGGCTTCAACCGCATCCTTATTGAGCGCAGTAAGATGTTCCATCATCTCGCGCGGCTCGAAACCGGCGCGCTCGCAGGCCAGCCGAACCTGCTCGCGATGCAGCGGCAGGTCCCGCGCCGTGCTCGAAACCATGACGACTCTGCGTCTTTGTGCCGGTGCCGCTGCGGCCAAAGCGCTGCTCCCTCGCGATCGTCCTCCGCCAACGATATATTATTCTCACCTGCTGCACGGGACAATGCACGCGGGGGTGGGGAGGACACGAATGCAATTCGCCATCGCCATTCCGACCGACGCCGATTCCTGGCGGGTGGTGCGGCGGGCCGAGGAATTGGGGTTTGCGCGGGCGTGGTTCTACGACACGCAGATGCTGAGCGCGGACCCGTTTGTCGCGATGGCTGCGGCGGCCATGAAAACGACGAAGATCCGGCTCGGCACCGGCGTGCTGATCCCATCGAACCGCATTGCCCCGGTTAGCGCGAACGCGTTTGCTTCGCTGAACAAATTGGCGCCGGGGCGGATCGATTTCGGGGTCGGCACCGGGTTTACCGGCCGGCGGGCGATGGGGCTCGGCGCGGTCAAGTTGGCGGATCTGGAAGAGTATGTCCGCGTTGTCATGGCGCTGTTGCGCGGCGAGACGGTCGAGGCCGAAATCGAGAACAAGAAGCGGCTGATTCGGCTGCTCAACCCGGAGCTCGGGCTGATCAACACGCGCGACCCGATCCCGCTTTACGTTGCGGCCTCGGGTCCGCGGGCGCGCAGCTTGACCGCGAAGCTCGGCGCCGGGTGGATCGCGACGGCCGGCGATGTCGAAGGAGGTGTGGCCGCAATGGCCGACATGCGGGAACGTCGGCGGGCCGCCTGTCGTGACGCGGAGCCGCTTGATGAGGTGGTGCTGACCGGCGGCGCGATATTGGAAGAGGGCGAGCCCGCCGACTCACCGCGTGCGCTCGCGCAGGCCGGGCCGCGCGCCGCAATGCTATTGCATCGCGCGGCCGACGCCGCGCTGGCGGGGTTGCCGATGATGGCGCCGATGCCGCCCGCGGTCGCCGAGAGCGTGGCGGGCTATGTCGAGCTGGCCCGCAAATTCACACCGCAGGGCGCCCATTATCTCGAAAACCACCGCGGCCATTTGATGTTCGTCAAACCCGAGGAGCGCCCGTTCGTCACCGCCGAATTGATCCGGCGCACGACCTTCACGGCGACCGAGAAGGAGCTGAAGGAGCGCATCGCGGCATTGGCCGATGCCGGCTACACGGAGATCGCATTGCAGATCGTGCCCGGTCAGGAACACGCGATCGAGGATTGGGGCCGCATCCGCCGCGCCTTCGCCTAGAGGTCAGCCGAATTGTATCGCGTTGGGCCAAACTTGGTCCCTCTCCGCCCGCTTGTGGGGGGAGAGGGAGGGGCCCGGACGCGGCGTGAGCCTTCACAGCCCACGGACTTGATCCGTGGGGGCCGGGAGGGTGAGGTGGGTACCACCGTGGTTGCCGGGCGGGGGCTTCCCCCACCTCACCCTGACCCTCTCCCCCCCAAGGGGCGGAGAGGGAAGGACTCCGATAGGCCTCAGGCGCCGCCGATGCCGGCGGAGATCGCGGCATTGCGCGATGGCGGACAGCCGGTGTGGATCTTCGCCTACGGCTCGCTGCTGTGGGATGCCGAGTTGCGTGATGTCGCAACCGAGCCGGCCTTGCTGCACGGCTACCACCGCAGCTTCTGCCTATACTCCTATGATTACCGCGGAACGGCAGCAAATCCCGGACTAACCCTCGGGCTCGACCGCGGCGGGTCCTGCCGCGGTGCCGCGCGTCGATTGCTGACAGAGGCGCTCGATCGGATATGGCATCGCGAGATGAGCGGCTGCCTGGTCTACGCAGCGCGGCTGCTGCGGGTGCAAACCGCGAAGGGCACACGACAGACCCTTGCATTTACTGCGCTGCGAAACTGCCCGGATTACGCCGGCAGGCTGCCGCTCGACGAGGCCGCGCGCAGGATCCTCGCCGGCGCCGGCCGCCGCGGCACGTGCCGCGATTATTTCGAGAATACGTTGCGGCACCTCGAGCAGCTCGGCCTTGCCGACCGCCCGCTGCGCCGGCTCGCTGAGCGGGTCCGGGCATTGGCCGAAAGTGCCGGAATTTGACGAGCTCATCGCGGCGCGCAAGGCGTGCCGCATCTGTGTCGAGCGCAGTCCCGGCAGGATCAG